>CAMWYL010000120.1 GCA_947178465.1 uncultured Lachnospiraceae bacterium
GGTAATTCTCGGAGTCGTTGTTGTGGCGGGAGTCGCCATTGTTACAGTTATCATAATCTCCACCATCAACAGCTACAGCTTTTCACCGAGGGGACAGAGCAACAAACGCCGCCGTCAGAGAAAACGCGAAAACCGCATTGCCAAAAGGCAGGCAAAGAGAAGCCGCCGAAGCTGGAACAAAAAAAGACGGCAGTGGAAGAGAAAACGTTATTAGTGTACCGTATCAGAGAGAAGGCTTATGTCTTCTCTCTCTTCTCATCTCACGCCCATGCTTTCGCTTCATCAGAATATCCTGCAAAACTTCCGGACCTATCTGCTTCAATGTCTTGACAACATATATCCGGTTATCCGCTGATTTGCGCAGACGGATTTTTCCCTTCAAAAGACCATGCTCATTACAATACACAACACTGTAATAATGCCTCCCGTTATTGGTAAACCATGCGACCCTTCTCCTCGTGCTTTCACCACACAAGGGACATTTGGTTGACCGCACCTCCCTGTCCTCCATGGCAGCAATCTTATCCGGAAACGCGCGGGATATATATTTGCCGTAATCATCAAAAAGAACATGCAGTTCCTCCGCTCTGTTCTTTGGCAGTCGATAGGTATCGTAGGAATAATTGTGAAAGACCTTCGGATCCTCAATACGCACCAGAACCTCTGCGGCATAGCGCGCATCGGCATCCGCCCGATGAAAGGCAGTGTCCTTCTCAAGCCGCAGAAAATCCACCGCATATTCCAGCGTTCTCCTTGACTTCCTGTCCTCAAACGCGATGCTGAACAGCTTTTGCACATCATAATACCGAATCGGTGTTTCCGACATATGTGTCATATTGTAATAATCCATATTCCGCTGTAACTCCAGCAAATCGAGATTGCCCCATGTGCAGAAGATGTAATCCTCCCCACACCACTTGATAAAGTCGTCCGCCACCTCCACAAATGTTCGGCTGTCTTCAAGCTGCTCCATATTCAAGTGTATCAGCTCTCCCGTTACCTGATTCATTTTATGAAAAATCTGCGGCCTGATTAGTTCATGGAACATATCCAGCTTTCTTCTGTCCCTGTCTAATTTCACCGCACCGATTTCAATAATCTCAAAGGCCAGCTCCTGCTCCAGCTTTGTCTGCAGGTCTGCCGCCTGATTCCACTCTAAATCCAATACTATATAATTCACGTAGCTGTCATAGCCTCTTCTGTCAGACTATTTCCTCCTAAAGAAGATAATAGCATATTCCCTCTGTCCGCACAAGGAGAGGTTCAGTCTGCACATCCTTTCGGCTTATATCCTGTCACATCCCCTGTCGCATAAGCATTCACCTGCCGGAAAAAAGTATCTTCATCTACCGCTTCCCCATTCAGCCAATATTCGCCCCAATCCTCATCCGCTAAGATCCCTCTGGCTGTCTCAAAACAGGCATTCTCCTTATGTCATCATATTTATGCAATGATTGTCTGATTTAAAAACCGAACCATACTTACTTCTCGCAATACTTCTCTAATTCTTTCTTCAGGTACTCATATCGAAGACGTTTCTCCTCCTTTGCAAAATGTGTTTCCCTGAATTGCTGCGGATTATTTTCGTATATCAGGACTTCCTCTCCAAACTGCTCACTGGTCAAATCAAAACAGCAGTCTCCAACCACATTGTAGCAGTGATAATTGCCGTCCGGTCTGCGTATTCCGTATACCTCGCCACCGAAAATATCCTGCGCCAAAAAGGCTGTAATGGAACACTGCCCCATCGTCTTATTCTCCGATGTCCAGTGCGCACGCATTCTTGGGGCGCAGGTCTGTGCACACCAGAGCTCTGATAAGGCATCATACAGCTCAATTGGTGTTCTTATCCCCTTATATTCATCCGTTATTGCCTGCGCATTCGCCTGCTCCCATCCATAAAACCTGTATTCTCTCATTTTAATCCTCCATGCCGCCTTCGGCGACTCAAACAGATGTATTTTTCGGACTAATATTCATACTCTTTTTCCGCCCGCTCTTCTATTATAAAATGCCCCGGCGGCAAAAGTAAACAGAAAGATGATTCCCTCAAACTTCCCTATGAGCACATGCTAATTCCCGCTGCCATGATGCCTTTCCTGATGTCTTTCCCGATGCTTTTCCCCGCTGCCGGATTCCCCATGATTCCCACAGCTTTCAATTCTATTCTGAAGCTCCCTCATCGTCATTCCATGACAATCCTCTACCGTAACGCTTTCGTCATACTCCACCAGTTCCAGATACGCTCTGTATTTTCCAAAGGACATTTCGTGCGCATGCGCCTCCTCCATACAGGTTCTGTCGCTTGTATAGGTCAACATCTCATAAGTTTTAAGGCTTTCGTCCGCACTCAGCTCCGCCAAAATCGTATCCGCCTGATCGGATATCACCGTAAAAACCAGAAGGGAATCCTCTGCCAGAAACTCATTGCCATCCTCCAGCAGGCGGTCAATCGCCTGAACATAGGAAATATTCTTTAAGGATACCTGCTCTAATATTTCCTCTCCGTCCGCATTATAAGCAGTTGCGGACACCACCCTGCCAAAGCGGTTGATTCCCATCTCAATGGAGGGATTGATATCTATACTGATATAGGAAACCGGCCTGATATATACGGAGTATCCTCCTGCCGCAAGCAGAACGAACAGACATGCCGCTGCCAATGCGTACTGCAAAACATAACGTCTGCCATGGCTGCGTTTACGCTGTGCCTCCAGATACCGCAGTGTATTTTCCTTTAGCTCCTCTGATGCCCGTATCCCTTCCATGCTTTTCTGAAACGCATTCATATCCATTCACCTCCCAATTTCTCCCGCAGTATGCCTTTTGCCCTGGAAAGCCATGTATAAACGGTATTTTCCTTTTTTCCTAATATTCCTGCTATTTCAAGCGCAGAATAGCCTTCATAATAGTGCAGGTAAATGACATTTCGGTATTTTTCGGGAAGCTTAAGGACGGCCTCCAGGATTTCTCCGGAAGTGCCGTCCACTGCTGCGCCTTCTTCGGCGATAAACTCAAGCGGAACCCACCTTCTGCGCAGAAGGGCCCTCTGCCAATCTGTACAGGCATTAATCGTTACCCGCGCAAACCACGCCTTCTCATGCTCACCACTTTCGAAAGAACCTTCATGGAGCAGATACTTCATATATACATTCTGAAATACATCCTCCGTATCATGCCGATTCTTCAGATGTACAAAGCATATTCTCCGCACCATATCCGCGTAAGCCTCCATGACACGGTTCAAATCTTCCGCACTCTTCAAGGGTTTTCCTCCTGATTAATGATGGTGTCCCGATCTGTGTCCTCTTCCCGAATAATACCCTGCTCCTGTGCAGACACCTTGATTCGCGCTCCACGCGCAGCTTCCTCCGTTCTGACACACACCGTATTCATCACAGCATCCGTCTCCGGTGCAGACGCCATCCTGATAGCAGTCTGCGTATACCGTCGTCTCTGACGCATGATGCGCGTGATGCCTTCCGGCATATGCCACATTCGGCGACGCCCCCGCCACAATTGCTGCTGCAACAACTGCTGCAACCGGTTTTAACCATTTTCCTATTCTCATAAACATGCTCCTTTCCGTATTTCGCTGTTTTCCTGTTTCATATACAATACGATTGATACAGGGAAAACCTTTCATCAAAGAACAATTTATTTATGCAGTTTCCGGTATTCCAACGGCAGCATGTTGTATACCTCCTTAAAGGCTGTGGAAAACCGGCTCTGGCTCCCATAGCCGACCGCCTTTGCAATCTGCGCAATGCTGTCTGTTGTCCCACTGAGCAGGGCCGCCGCCCGTTCCATCCGGTGCTCCTTCATATGCGAGGCAAGGGACTCCCCGTATACCTCCTTAAAAACGGTCTTTAAAGTGGTAGCGTTCATCAGATACCGCTGCGACAGCTCCTCAATCGTGATACGCTGATCCATATGCTGCAGGAGATATTCGTGAACCTCCCGAATGATTTCCGTCTGCCCCACTTGGTTCCCATCCGACGCCTTTTTGTGCGGGCATGATATTTCCATTGTATTCTCAATTGCCTGATGCAGCAGCCTGCTCTGCTCTGTGTCCGCTGCCTTATAATAGACCTCTTTTCCATCCCTGCGGCTGACGATCAGTCCGCCCGCCTTCAACTGCCGCAGATGATGGGACACCGCAGGGCTTGTCATATCCACCATCGCCGATATGTTGATCACACACTCCTCGCAGTGACACAGCAGCCAGAAAATACGCACCCTGCTGGTATCATCCAACAGCTTAAAAATATCGGCGACCGCCTCAAAGGTTTCTGACCTGTCCAATTGTTCCTTCAGATATTTTTCGTTTGATCCCTCACCATGGTGGTGCGGCAGCATGACTTCCGTCATGGATAAGACCTCCTCTTAATATTGGTTTTTCTCGCTGCGGAAATTATCCTTTTTGGAAACAATTTTCTCCCTTTTGGAAGGATGTATCCGCAACCCATTGACTTCTTTTATCTGCTACATTATACTACAGATAAAACAATTAAACAAGCGTTTAATACTTACAATGAATGGAGGATTTATACTATGAAAAAAACTTACAAAATTGAAGTTGACTGCGCAAACTGTGCGAATTTAATGGAGGAGGCAGCACGCAAGACTGCCGGTGTCGCTTCCGCAACCGTAAATTTTATGACACAGAAGATGATTGTCGAATTTGAAGAGGGACAGGAGCCAAAGGCAGTTATGCAGGCAGTTCTCAAAGCATGTAAAAAAGTTGAGCCGGACTGCGAAATCGAGCTGTAATGTCCTTATAGGGGGAGTGCATATGAGTAAGAAGCAAAAGAAAATGCTGGTCCGCATCCTAATCTCGGCAGTAATGCTGATTGGCCTGAATCTTATTCCTGTTGCGGGCCTGCTGCGGATGGCGCTTTATCTGGCAGCCTATCTGATTATCGGTTACGATATTTTGAAGAAAGCCGGAAAGGGCATTCTGAACGGACGGGTGTTTGACGAGAACTTTCTGATGGCAGTCGCGACGGTGGGTGCAATCGCCTTAGCCGTTTACGAGAAAAGCGGCGACTATAACGAAGCAATCGCAGTTATGCTCTTTTATCAAATCGGTGAGCTGTTTCAAAGCTATGCGGTGGGAAAAAGCCGTAAAAATATCAGTGCGCTGATGGATATCCGCCCCGATTATGCCAATATTGAATGTGATGGCAGTCTTGAGCAGGTTGACCCGGACGAGGTTGCCGTCGGCAGTATCATTGTCGTACAGCCCGGTGAAAAGGTACCGATTGACGGTATTATCACGGAGGGTACTGCTTCTCTGAATACCGGTGCATTGACCGGAGAGAGTCTGCCCCGTGAAGTTACCGTGGGAGATGAGATCATCAGCGGATGTATCAATATGTCCGGCGTCCTGAAGATTCAGACGACAAAGGAGTTTGGCGAATCCACTGTTTCCAAGATTTTGGAGCTTGTTGAGGATTCCGGCTCGCGCAAGTCCAAGTCGGAGGACTTTATCTCAAAGTTTGCCAGGGTTTATACCCCCGCAGTCTGCATCTCGGCGCTGCTTCTGGCGGTTCTTCCGCCTCTTGTGAGCCTGCTGCTTGGGAACCCGGCCGGCTGGGCTGCTTGGATTTACCGCGCGCTGACCTTCCTTGTTATCAGCTGCCCCTGCGCATTGGTTATCAGTATTCCTCTGAGCTTTTTTGCAGGCATCGGCGGTGCGAGCAAGGAGGGCATTCTAATCAAAGGTTCCAATTACATGGAAACCCTGTCACAGACGAAAATCGTCGTTTTTGACAAGACCGGCACGCTGACGCAGGGCGTCTTTGAGGTAAACGGAATCCATCATAACGAGCTGGAGGACGCGAAACTCTTGGAATATGCGGCGCTTGCGGAGTGCGCCTCCTCCCATCCCATCAGTAAGAGCCTGCAGCGAGCATACGGAAAGGAAATCGACCGCAACCGTGTTACCGATATTGAAGAAATCAGCGGTCACGGACTGACGGCAACGGTTGACGGTGTTTCCGTTGCTGCCGGCAATACAAAGCTGATGGAGCAGCTCGGCATTCCCTATGCGGACTGTCATTGTGTCGGAACGATTATCCATATTGCAATTGACGGCACATATGCGGGACATATCGTGATTTCCGATATTGAGAAGCCAAACGCAAAGGAAGCCATCGCTGCCTTAAAGAAGGCCGGCGTAAAGCAGACGGTTATGTTGACCGGCGACGCGAAGCAGGTTGCCGAAAAGGTTGCCGCGGATTTGGGCGTGGACGCCGTTCACAGCGAGCTGCTCCCCGCCGACAAGGTTTCCGAGGTCGAAAAGCTTTTGGCAGATAAACCGCTCAAGGCAAAATTGGCCTTTGTGGGCGATGGTATTAATGATGCGCCTGTACTGTCCCGCGCGGACATTGGTATCGCGATGGGTGCGATGGGTTCAGACGCAGCGATTGAAGCGGCGGATGTGGTACTGATGGATGACGACCCGATGAAGATTGCAAAGGGAATTAAGATTTCCAGAAAATGTCTGTCCATTGTTTATCAGAACATCGTTTTCGCACTGGTGATTAAGTTCGCGTGTCTTGGATTGGGTGCTTTGGGCATCGCAAATATGTGGTTTGCGATTTTTGCGGATGTCGGCGTTATGATCATCGCCGTTCTGAACGCAATCCGCGCACTGCGGGTGCATAAGCTGTAGTGAATTTCAGTGATTGTAATAAGACCGGCCGTTTTGGCCGGTCTCTTTTATGTATCTGCAGCGTCAGCTTTGTAGGATTCGCCCCATGCTACCATGGAATCCAAGATGGGACGCAGGGTTTCGCCTAATTCACTTAAAGCATATTCCACCCTTGGCGGCACCTCTGGATATACCGTGCGTGTTATGATGTTATCCGCTTCCAAAGAGTGCAGATTATCGGTTAATACTTTCTGGCTGATTCCAGACAGATCTTTTTTCAATTCATTAAAACGCCAGGGACGCGTCAGCAGGTTACGGATGATCAGTAACTTCCATTTGCTCCCGATTAGTTCCACTGTTGTCGCCACCGGGCAGTCCGGCATTTCTTCCTTTGTCAGCATCAGTCCACCTCCGTAATAGTTTCATTTAGAGTGTTACATGCAAATTATAATCTAATATATAAAAACGGTCAAGTGGGTGCGGAGGACAGGTTACCAAAAAGTAACTAAAGTCACTTTTTGGTGACTTGGTAATAAAAAAGTGCGTACTTTTTTGAGCGGTAAATACAGCTTATAATGTATCTACAGGCCGATAAGAAACCTGTAAAAAAGAAACGGAGGTAATTTGTCATGGCACTTTCTAACTTATCAGGATGGAACACAGCAAATGCTTCTTCTTGCGGAGCAGGCGATAACGCTTCCAATGGCAGCGTAGAAGAGAAACCCGCTGCTTGCGGTTCTGCTTGTGGAGCGGACGACAACAACGCTTCCGATGAAAGCGCGGAAGAGAAACCCGCTGCTTGTGGTTCTGCGTGCGGAGCAGGCGACAAATAGTCCGGTTTCCCGGCTGTGTCCTGCACCCTGACAGCCTTAAATACATAGAAAGACTGTCAGGGTCTTCCGAATTATTACGCTTATGGCGTTTCACATAGAAAAACGGAAAGGAAGAAACAATCTATGAAAGAATATTTCACGGAAGCAAAGCAGTACTTCGCTTTTCAATGGCATATCACGGATGACTGTGACCAGAGATGTAAACACTGCTATATCTTTTCTGAAAATACCTGTAAGAAGCCGGATTCTGTTATGTGGGAACAGATGCCGGAAGTGGTGGCAAACTGCGAAGATTTTTGTGAAATGTACAACCGTATGCCTTATTTTTATATTACGGGCGGCGATCCGATTCTGCACCCGGATTTCCGGCGGCTGTTGGAACTGCTGAAAAGCAAAAATATTCCTTTCGCCATCCTCGGAAATCCATTTCATCTGGATACACACGTCTGCCAAAGATTAAAGGAGTATGGCTGCCGGAAATATCAACTGTCCCTGGATGGTATGAAAGAGACCCATGACTGGTTTCGCAAGCCGGGTTCTTTTGACATTACGCTTGAGAAAATAGCCACTCTGAAACAGGCAGGTATCCGGGCGGTGATTATGACTACGGTTTCCGGCAAAAATATCAAAGAAATTCCGGACATCATTGACACGGTAGTGGAGCATAAGGCGGATGTGTATGCGTTTGCCAGGTACTGTCCCACCGGTGAAGATAAAAATACCGGCATGACCCCTATGGAATACAGGGAACTGCTGGCAGTTTGTGATAAAAAGTTTAAGGAATATGAAGCAGCAGGGTGTGCGACATATTTTAATAAAAAAGACCATCTTTGGACGCTGTATGAATATGAAACAGGGAAGTTTAAGATACCGGCGAATGCGCAGGAGGGTATGATCTACGGGGGATGTAACTGCGGAAACTGCCATATGACCATTCTGCCCAATGGGGATGTCTATGCCTGCCGCAGAGTACAGAACAGCAAGGTGTCAAATGTCTTTGAGGATCGTCTGGCGGATGTATGGGTATGTCAGATGGAGCAATACCGGGAATACGATAAATTTAAGAAATGCGCTAAATGTGAATTATTGGCATGGTGCAGGGGCTGTCCGGCAGTGGCAAGCGGTGCCCATGGTGACTTTTATGATGCAGACCCGCAATGCTGGAAAGAAGTGATATAATACATACACAAGGAGGACAGAAAAATGTTAATGGATATTATTGAGGCGCGTCATTCCGTTCGGAAGTATACGAAGCAGCAGATCAGCCGTGAGGATTTGGAACTGATCTTAAAGGCAGGGAATTTTGCCCCGAATGCAGGGGGCGGACAGCGAAGTATGCTGGTAGGGAT
>CAMWYL010000121.1 GCA_947178465.1 uncultured Lachnospiraceae bacterium
ACTTCTCAATCAAAATCCGCGCCTCTGTCGTCTCCCGCAGCCTTGCCCGCAGCTCGCTCTCAGAAAGAATCGGGCACGCTGCGGCGATTTGCTCCTTTGCCTGCCGGGTCAAGGCAAGCGATTTCCAATTTTCCTTTACTTTATCAAATTCTATAATCTGTTCTGTCTTATTCATTTTTATACCCCTTGCGTGTTTCGGCACGCATACCAATCAATCGTTTGAAAGCACCTTCTTTCAAACTTCCTCCATTTGCTTTCTGCTTATGAACTCGCGCTGTTATAGCAGCGGATTCCGCCGCGCCACAGCACACAGGTGATTCCGGTGAAAATGCCCACAACAGCAAGCGCATGCAGCACTGTAGCCGGTGTACATTCTCCCACAAGACTTTTGACGGGAACGGTCGCCATAATGCCATAGGGCAGGATGCAGTAAAACACAACCTTATATACGCCGTAAAATACCGTTCCCGGAAGCTGCATACACAGCTCGAGACAGGCGCTCTCCAACTGCTCCATCTTTGCCGTGGATATCAGAAAGAAGGAAATGGAGCGGAAAATAATCTCCATCTCATAATACAGGATACACATCAGTACTACCCAAAACAAATATGACAGCACGATACCTGTCTCAATCCGCAGCTCTGCCTCCCACGCTCCGTACACAATAATTACCAGACTCATCAGTATCAGCGGCAGCGAGCCCGGGTTTATGTGTTCCAGCGACAGCCGCAGCAGCGGACTTACCGGCTTTGTCAGATATAAATCCATTTCGCCGCTTTTGATTTTCGCCGGAATACTGTTTACACCGAAAAAGTACACTACCATATTGATGGCGTTAATCAGTGAAAAGGTCCCGATATACAGGATCATCTGCCCATGTTCCCAACCGCCGATGCGCTCCACATTGGCATACACTGCCGAAAAGACCATCAGCTGCACCACAAACAGGCTGCCGTCCACAAAAAACGGTCCAAAGAAGCCAATCCGGAACATCATCAGATGCTGAAAGCGCAGACGCACTAATTCCTTGATAACATTTATATTTTTTCTCATCTCCTACCCCTCCTTCGAAGCATTATAAATTCTTGGTCAGATCAATTGTTCAGATTCCAACACCGTCAAATCTTCTGACATACCGCTTCCACGCAATCCTGATTGCCGCCTGCATGACAATACACCAGCACGAAATCACAATAATCCCGCGAACTGCCTCACCGGCGCATTTCCCTGTCAGGAGCATGGAAGGCAGGTATGTGACGTAGTAGAACGGCAGGAAACGCATAAAACTGACAATCGTGTCAGGAAAAAGTGCCAGCGGCACAATGCTTCCTGTTACCAATGCAATCAGGTTGTTTTTTATCATCAAAAAGGTGTTGATTTCCTCATACTTAAAGGTCAGTATTCCCAAAAAGAAATTCAGCTGCACCATAAAGAACATTCCCAAAAGAACCATGGCCAGCGCGCAGGCAATGATCATGCCATCCTTTACAAGGGTAAATTCAATTCCAAACAGGAATATCCAGATAAAGGCTGCGGCAAAGTCAAAAAACAAATAGAACAATACAACGCCCGACTCCATCGCCGCAAAATACCCTTCAACATTTACCGGAATCACGATATATTTGGAGAATGTACCGTTGCGTATCCGCGCTGCCATTTCCTCACTGATGCCATGTGACATTTCAAGCTGTGTAAAAAACGAGCTGATGATGTAATAGGACAGCATCCCATGGAAGGTGAAGCCTCCTATCGTGTCCTTTTCCGCAAAGATGACCTTCCAGAGCAGATACGCAAACAATATCCTTCCGACGGTAAACACCATATTGAATAGTACATCGGCGCGCCACGCAAGCTGTGTCTTCAGATAGGTTCTTGCAATTTCCCTGTATTTACGCATTCTGTTGTTCCCCCTCCCGATAAATCCGCTCGACGACAACGCCGATTTCATCCTCCGCAATCGTGATGTCCTTTGGCTCATACTGCATAAGCTCATGCAGGGCATCATTTACCTGTTCTTTGGGTACCTCAACCTCGCGCCTGTACGGAGGTCGGTCGAATACCGCAGTAATTCGTTTATTCCTCTGGTATCTGCCAAACAGCTCCTCCGTCCCGCCGTCGTAGATTTTGCTGCCATGGTTTATGACAACCGTCCTGTCGCACAGGGTTCTGATATCCTCCATGTAATGCGAGGTCAGCAGGATTGTCGTACCGCGGTCATGGTTGATTTCCTTCAGAAATTTCCGAATCTGCTTTGACGCCACGGCATCCAGCCCGATTGTCGGCTCATCGAGAAACAGTACCCTTGGGCTGTGCAGCAGCGCCACAATCAGCTCCATTTTCATGCGCTCGCCCAGGGAAAGCGTACGCACCTGAACATTCATCAGATCTTTCACCCCGAACAGCTCCGCAAAGTATTCTCTGCTGTCACGATAATCGGCCTCCGGTATCTCATAAATCTCCTTAAACAGCCGCAGCGTATCGTTCACTGTAAGCTCCATAAAGAGCTGGCTCTTCTGCCCCATAACTACGGCATACTGCTTTTTAAAGGCGTTTTTCAGATCATTTGGATAGTAGCCCAATACATCTATGCTTCCACCGGTCGGCGCAATGATCCCGGTGAGCATTTTTATCAAGGTGGTTTTTCCGGCGCCGTTCGGACCGATCAGTCCGACAAATTCCCCCTCGCTTACGGTGAGGCTGACGCTGTTTACCGCCGTCTTTTCCTCATATTCCCGCTTGATCAGTCCCTGTATGCTGCCGCGGAGTCCTTCCTTCTTTTGGAATCTCCGATAGGTTTTTGTTAAGTCCTTTGTTTCTATTATTTTTTGCGTATTCATACAAACCTCCATTCTCTTAAACATTTAGTAACTCTTAGGCGGCGTTCTTTGCTGTCTTAGAGTTTCTGAATGTCTTTCCGATGCCTGTCTCATTGAAAATAAAATGATACCTTTTGACACACGGAGCCTATAATACAAAAAAACATGTACACCTGCCCGCAAAGACATTTGTACATGTTAAAAAATCCCCAACCGGGACCCCCGGCTGCGTAATTTCCTATTATAATATAAAAAACATGGTCATACAACCATGCTCGTCAATTAGAAAGGATTGGTATGGATTCATGTATGTTAAGCATTTTGTAAGCAGGTGTGAGGACAGATTCCCAGAATAAAACGACATCCCATAAGCTGCCGGCTGCGTGTCCTCTGCAACTATTTAATTTGCAATAGCCTCCATTCTTACAACACCTAACAAACAAACACATCCTTTCTTTTATAATAATATAATCGTTTATTGTTCCAACAGGTTAAATTATAAGGCCGCATGCGTTATTTGTCAATAAAAAAACGCAAGCTCGGCAGCTTGCGTTCAAAGAATTTATAACGCCGGCGTTATAAATTCTTTCTCAAATGATTTACGCCGTCGCATTTTCTTTTTCTATAAAAAATCGTCGCTCGGCAGCGACGATTAAGAGAATGCTACGCATTCTCCTTAAGTGATTTACATTGTCGCATTTTCTTTTATCATAAAAAAACGCAAGCTCGGCAGCTTGCGTTCAAAGAATTTATAACGCCGGCGTCATAAATTCTTTCTTAAATGATATACGCCGTCGCATTTTCTTTTTCCAATGATTCACACTCATTGTGTGATTATCACTCTTTTATTTTATCAATATCCGTAAGATTGATACCACATACGTTCAAAATTGCTTTTAATGTCAAATACTCGTCTTTTAGCTTTGCATATGTCTCGGTTGCATTTTCCTTCTTGGCCAGCAACATATATTCCTGTATTTTTTTAAAATCATCAAGAGCCGCTTTTGCAACTTCAATACCCGTCGGCATATAATCACCTACTTTCCATACTGCCCTTTGACATCCGGCACCTTATATTTATTATACCAAAGGGCTTATAAGGTGTAAACCCCAACCCCCATTGAAATTTCTGGACTTTGGATTTTTGCTGTGCTATAATAACCCCGGTTTATGCGAAGCATGTACCGTATGCACAGGGATTATGCCCGGAAATGAGGGATTGCAATGGAAAATGATTTACTCACCCGATACGCCGAGATCACGCAGAAGAACAAACGGGAAATCGTGCTGCTGCGCGGCTCGGGCTGCAAGTGGCGGCGCTGTACCTTCTGTGATTATCACCTTGATTTTAGTCCGGATGCGGACAGCAACTACATACTGAACAGCTGCGTGCTTTCGCAGGTCACCGGAAAGTACGGAAAGCTCGAGGTTATCAATTCCGGCAGCTTTGTGGATTTGGATGCCAAAACCTACCGCCTTATTTTGGATATCTGTGTCCAAAAGCAGATCAAAGAGGTCCATTTTGAGAGCCATTGGATGCATCGAGAGGCGGTCAGCGCACTGCGGGAGGCCTTTGCTACGCACGGTATTCAGGTCAGGGTCAAGATTGGCGTGGAGACTTTCGACAACCGGTATCGTGAAGAAGTGCTGTGCAAGGGAATTGACGAAACTTTGCCGCAGCGGATTGCGGCTTACTTTGATGAGGTCTGCCTGCTTTTCGGGCTGGACGGTCAGGACAGGACGTCCATGCAGCACGATATTGAGACGGGACTCTCTTATTTTGACCGCGTCTGCATTAATATCATGACGGAAAATACAACGAAGGTGAAGCCGAATCGGGCGGTAATCGATACTTTTCTGACGGAGCTTTATCCTTTGTATTCCTCCAATGAGCGGGTTGATATTCTGCTGGAAAATACGGATTTCGGCGTCGGGTAACCACGGCATCATTACCGCGCCTGCAAAAGAATTTGATACGGGAGTTGAAAGTTATGAGCAATGAGCTTTTATTGATTTTGAATGTGATCTTTCTGTACATGTGTGTTGTTCTTTTCTATCGTTTTCTGGGAAAGTCGGGACTGTACTGCTGGACAGTGCTCGCGACCATCGCCGCGAATATTGAGGTTCTGATTGTGGTAAATGCCTTTGGCATGGAGCAGACGCTCGGGAATATCCTGTTCGCGTCCACCTTCCTTGTGACGGATATCCTGAGTGAAACGGAGGGGAAGCGTGCCGCAAACAAGGCAGTCCTTATCGGCGTGCTTACCTCCGGCGTTTTCGTCCTGATCTCGCAATCATGGATGCTTTATACCCCCAACGGGAACGATTGGGCTTCTCCCGCGATTGCGTCTGTTTTTTCCAACACGCCGCGTCTGATGCTCAGCAGCATTATCGTCTACGCCATTGTACAGGCCTTTGATGTTTTCGCTTATCACGCAATCTGGGCGAAGACCACGAAGCTCTGCAACGATTCCAAGCGGTTTTTGTGGCTTCGAAATAACGGCTCCACACTGGTTTCGCAGTTCTTCAACACCCTGCTGTATACCTTTGCCGCATTCTGGGGCATTTACGAGACGAAAACCCTGATGAATATCGTATTTTCAAGCTATGTAATTTTCATCTTCACCAGCCTTTTGGACACGCCTGCGGTCTATATCGCAAGAAAGCTATCGCCACGCGTCCGAAAGTAGCTTTTTATTGAGCTTTGTATATATCCGGTCCACCATCCAAGGCTCCGAGCATGCCTCCAACGCCTCCTCTAACAAAAACCACTTGACGCCGCTGTTTTCATCAGGCTTGACGCGGAGTATCTCCTGCTCGTCCGCCTCCAAAAGATATGTAACATTTAAATGCAGGTGCGACGACACATAGCTTCCCTTCTTTATATGTCCGTCAACCGTCAGTATTTCAACGGAAAAAATCTTATCGGATACTGCCCGGATGTCCGTGACTCCCGTCTCCTCCATCGCCTCTCTCTTTGCTACCGCAAGCAAATCCGCATCACCGTCGGCGTGTCCCCCTGTCCACGACCAGGAATGATACAGATTGTGATATACCATGAGCACCTTCGTATGCTCCCTGTTTAACAGCCATGCAGACGCAGAGAAATGAGCAGTTTTATTCTCCCGCGTCAGAATATTCTCCTGTGTCTCCAACAGTCCTAACATGACACTTACGTCATTTTTCTCCTGCTCGTTATCAGGCGTGTACGCCCGCAGCGCGCTTATCAGTTCTTCCATAGATTTTATCTCCTTATCGGTTGATACAGCCTCCGTTTTCCTTGAGCCACGCACGCCGCTCCTTATAATCAGGAATCACATGCGCAACTTCCTGCCAAAACGCGGCAGAATGGTTCATTTCCTTGCGGTGACACAGCTCATGAACCACCACGTAATCCTGAATCTCAGGGGGCATCAGCATCAGCAGGCAGTTGAAATTCAGATTCCCCTTGCTGCTGCAGCTCCCCCAGCGAGTCCTTTGGCTTCGTATTGTGATGCGCCCATAATCTACCCCTATCACTGCCGCAAAATACGCAACCCGTTCCGGCAGCAGCGCCTTCGCCCTTCGGGAAAGCTCTCCAAGCTGCTCCTGCGTAATGGGAGGCCGGCATTGTCTCTGCTCCTTACGCGCCCGCGCCTCCGCCTGCTTCTGCACGATCCAATCCCTTTTCCTGTCAACAAACTGCCTGACTGTCGCAGTGGGCACACGATAAGGCGCACGCACGATGACCTTGGCCTCCTGCGTTACCTCCAACGATATTGTTTTCCGATTACTGCGGCGCAGCTCTATATCAAAACCATCCATTCCTTCGCTCTTTAATTCCCGCGTCCCGGGCCTCCTCCAATGTCATCTTGCAATAATAATATTTCCGAAAACCTTTGCGTTTCCTTCCAACCAATCCCTTCTTCCTCAGACGGTCCAGAAAGGCAGTGCCGTTTGTCGTTGTCCACCTTCTGCGATAAATCTCATATACCTTGTCTATAACCTCTTCCGCCGTAAAGAATTCACCGATATCCGGCTGCCACACACACCGCATTATCAAGCTCTCACACGGAGTAAGGATTATCTGCGTATCCTGTTCCTCCCTGCCCTTCCAATTCTCCATAAATCTCTCCTTTGCCTGCCTGATTTTGTCTGCCTACAATACTAATCTTAACATATTGTGCTAATATTCACAATGCCGTAAATTCCGGCATCCTGCCTGATTACCATATAAGCTATCGCAGTCTTCACAGGATAAATTCTTCATCCGGCGGGAAGCAGTATACGATATTTTAATTATGAATGTAATCTATTATATCATCTGTTATTTCTCTGCTTCTGTCAATAGATTTCACTTCATTTGTCATCAAATTATCTCTTTTATCTTTCCTATTTAAACTATATTTTAAACAGAAAGCCCCGTCAATTCCTAATTCGTATTTTTTCCGCACCGGTGCATGCCATGATGTCCGGTTTTGATTTTTCATAGAAATTCCGGAAGCGTTCAGGACATATGATTGTCAACTCGGGGAGGGTATCCTTCATGGACATCTGCTTTTCCGTTTTGGCTTTCCGAACATCTGCAATCAGCTCTTTCATATGCTCACCAAACTCCAGATACCGATTATCGCTTTCCCTTGACGACCAGAGTGTCTGATGCAGCGAGACTTCCTTTTCCCGGCTTCTGTAAAAGCTCTGATAAATATAGTCGGTCACATACGGCGTGTATATGGCATACAGCTTCAAAATCCCCAGCAGACTGTCGTATAACGCAATCTGTCCGGAATATCGCTGTGCCCGGCCATGCTTCTGAGGTTGGTACAGCCGCTCCTTCGCGATTTCAATATAATAATCACAGAAGTCCTTCCAAAACAAGGCATCAATCTCATGTCTGGCCTGACCGATTTCATAGTCCTCCAACAGGGACGCCGCCTTTTTCTGTGTTTCATTAACACGTTCCAAAATCCATCGGTCAACCGGAAGCAGTGCCTCCATGTCATACTGCTCGGGCTTTTCAAAATCCTCCAGCTGCATCATTGCGAATTTTGACGCGTTATAAAGTTTATTGATAAAGCGCTTGGAGATTTTCAGCTCCTCCTCGCTGAAAAAGGTATCTGTCCCAAGCTTGCTGCTTGCCGCCCAATAGCGGATTACGTCTGCCGAATGCTCCTCTATCAGCATCAACGGAGAATTGGCATCGTTATTTTTGGATTTACTGATTTTTTCGCCAGGTTTTGCCAGAACAAACCCACTGATCATAATGTCCCTCCAAGGTATCCGGTCGGTATGATACAGACTCCTGACAATGGAATAAAATGCCCATGTTCGGATAATCTCATGCGCCTGACACCGCATTCCCATCGGAAGAATCTCACTCGATATGTCATCCTTCTCACCATATCTTGCATTGATCAGCGTTGTCACCGAGGAGGTCGCCCACGTGTCGAAGACCGCCTCCTCAGGAATAAAGGCATCACAGCCGCATTCACAGGGCTTTAACGGCCGGCTCTCCAGAGGATTTACGGGGAGCTGCTCCTCCTGCGCAAATATCGGCTTTTTACACGCCTGACAATACCAAACGGGAAACGGAACGCCAAAATACCGCTGCCTGGAAATACACCAATCCCATTTCAGATTCTCCACCCAAATTCTATATCGGTTCTTCATATGTGCCGGATGCCAGTTGATATCGTCGGCCGCCTTCAGAAACCGTTCCTTTTCCGACAGCACGTCGATGTACCACTGCTTTGACGGAATAAACTCCACCTCGTTGCCGCAGCGCTCGTGAATCGCAACCATGTGGTCAAGCTCCTCCTGCTTTACCAAAAGCTTCTTTTCCCGCAGAAGCGTCAGTATGTGCCCGCGCGCCTCCCGGACGTTCATTCCGCCTATATACGGAATCTGTTCTTCAATATTACCGTCCGGCAGAATAATTTTTTTGTAGGGCAGATTATGCTTACGGCACCAC
>CAMWYL010000122.1 GCA_947178465.1 uncultured Lachnospiraceae bacterium
CAGATAAACAGCGTACCATTCACCTCCAAAACAGCCTCTACAGCCTTTCCGACACACTCGTCAACCGCCTCTACAGCCTTGATTGCCGCAGGCTCAACTCCCGTATGCCCGACCATATCCGGATTTGCAAAATTGATAATGACAACATCATATTTCCCGGACCGGATTGCCTCCGTCAGCTTATCGCAAACCGTATACGCACTCATCTCCGGCTTTAAATCATAGGTTGCAACCTCCTTCGGAGAAGGGACCAATACTCTGTCCTCTCCGGGATTCGGCTCCTCTACACCGCCGTTAAAGAAGAACGTCACATGCGCATATTTCTCTGTCTCCGCAATCCGAACCTGTGTCATATTATTCGCCGCAAGCCACTCACCGAAGGTATTTGTCACGGAAATCTTGTGGAATGCAACCGATTTATTCGGGATTGTCGGATCATAATCGGAGAAGCACACAAACTTTACATCCAACCGCTTTCTGTCAAAGCCCTTAAAATCATCGTCACAGAACGCTCTCG
Organism: uncultured Lachnospiraceae bacterium; assembly: GCA_947178465.1. Taxonomy (GTDB): domain Bacteria; phylum Bacillota; class Clostridia; order Lachnospirales; family Lachnospiraceae; genus COE1. The sequence goes on from CAMWYL010000122.1 coordinate 518, forward strand.
TAATCTCCCTTGCCCTGTCAGGCCGGAAATTAAAGAACACAATCGAATCGCCGTCCTGAATCGTCGCCACCGGCGCACCGTTCTCAACCACCACCGTAGGAAGTACAAACTCATCCGTCTTATCCTTGTCATAGGACTGCTGAATCCCTGCAGGGCCGCTTGATGCCTGCTCCCCCTTGCCTGCGGTCAGCGCATCATAGGCAAGCTGCACACGGTCATAGTTGTTATCTCTGTCCATTGCATAGTAGCGTCCCATCACGGACGCAATCTTGCCGACACCGATTTCCGCCATCTTTGCCTCTAATTCCTCAGCAAAGCCCTTTCCGGATGCAGGCGGTGTGTCACGCCCATCCAGGAATGCATGCACATAAACCTTCGACAGGCCATTGCGCTTTGCAAGCTCCAACAGACCGTACAAATGTGTATTGTGGCTGTGTACGCCGCCGTCAGACAAAAGTCCGAAGAAATGAAGCGCCGAATTCTTCGCCTTGCAATTCTCCACCGCTTCCATCAATGCCGGATTCTCAAAGAAGGTGCCGTCCTGAATCTCCTTGGTAATTCTCGTAAGCTCCTGATATACGATTCTGCCGGCGCCCATATTCAGATGTCCTACCTCAGAATTCCCCATCTGCCCATCCGGAAGGCCGACTGCCATACCGCTGGCGTTACCTCTTACAAAGGGATACTCCTTCATCAACCTGTCCATAACCGGCGTCTTTCCCAGTGCAACCGCGTTATGCTCTGTCTTTTCATTCAGCCCGTAACCGTCCAGAATCATTAAAACCGTTGTCTTCTTGCTCATGCTCTCTCTCCTCTTATATTCATTTTTTGCGTTGCGGCAAAAGGTATTTTGTCCCCAACCGATATCAACAGGATTGCATAAATTGCCCCGCAATTTGCGCAATTCTATACGGATTCTGTCTACCGAATAAAGTATACACTTTTTTAAATTTTTCCGCAATATATTTAAAAAAATAAGTTGCCGGTTACCTTTTGACCATGATGTGATGCGAACTCAGGGGGTGGTGAAAGCTGCCCCCAACACATTTCTAAGCTTCCTCGTAAGCGTAAAGGTTCCCGAATCCTTTAGCTGAAGCATCATCAGAAATGTCGTATCCTCCTGCGGCATATTGGAAAAATAAGGTCCAAGCCAGCCGTCCCAGCCATATTCTCCCATGGAACCGTTAATCACAGCCAGCGACGGATTTGTCATAATACGCATCAAATTGCCATAGGTGTATCCTGCCAGACTTTCCCAACCCTTCATCATCTCCTGCTGACAGGGCAGCAGACTGCAATTCGTCATGAACGACACAGTCGCAGACGACAGATATTTTCTGCCGCGATAGCTTCCCTTATTCATCAGCATCTGCGCAAAGTGCCTGTAGTCCTCTATAGAGGATACAAGTCCTGCACCGCCGGACTCATAACGAATATCCGCATCCATATGATTACAGATGCCCAAATGATTTCCGTGATATTCTGTCAGCCCCTCCCGCGTTGCCTCGTATACTTTGGTCAGACGCCCCCGTTTTTCCTCCGGCACGTCAAACGCGGTATCCTTCATGCCCAGCGGAGTAAAAAATTCTTTATTCAGAAACTCTCCGAAACGCATCCCGCTTGCCACTTCAACCACAGCCCCAAGGATATCCGCACTCACTCCATAGCGCCAGCTTTCCCCCGGCTGAAAGGCAAGCCTGCCCTCTCCAAGCTTGGAAGCTGCTTCCAGCGTCGTCATCGGATTGTTGGAATAGAGCCTGCGGTTCAGCTCGTCAAAAACGCGTGCCGCATCCTTACTTGCAGGGTCAGGGTCGCAGTTATATACCAGTCCTGAGGTCATAGACAGGCAGTCCTTTATCGTCACCTTCCGGTTGGCCGGCACGTCTCCCTTTTCCGACGCCACTGTCATATTTTCGAAGCTCGGTATGTACTTTCCAATCGGGTCAAGCAAATCAATCACGCCGCGCTCCATCAAAAGCATCACTGCCGCCGCCGTCACCGGCTTTGTCATCGAATACAGACGGAACAGGCTGTCCCGTCCTATCTTTTTCTCCGCGGAAATATCCGCGAAGCCTGCCTCCGCATAGTAGATTTCCTCTCCCTTATGCAGCACGCACAGATTTGCTCCCGCAATCTCTTTGTTCTCCACACTCTCCTGCAACAGTTCTCCCAATCTCGGAAGCGCTTCCATGTTTATTGTCCTTGCCATTACGCAAACCTCCCTTTACTGCATTTATGTATAATTTATGTATATAAGAAATGATACATCTTCTGAAATAAATCATCCACATCAATGGGCTTGGCGACATGCGCGTTCATACCCGAATTTAACGCTTTTTCGATATCCTGTGCAAAGGCATTGGCCGTCATCGCAATGATCGGCACGGCAAGTGCATCCTTCCTGTCCATGCTGCGGATAACCTTCGTTGCATCATATCCGTTCATTCCCGGCAATTGGATATCCATCAGAATCAGGTCAAAATAATGCTCCGAGGCCCCACTTACAATATCCAGCGCCTCCTCCGCGTCCCACGCACACACGACATGCGCCTGCGTCCGCTCCAATATTGCCTTGATGATCTCCATATTAATCTCATTGTCCTCTACCACAAGGAGATTTTTGCCCTTGGCATCCAGCACCGTAATGCCGTCCTCTCCTTTCGTCAGTGCATTCTCAATATTGCTGTCTTTCCGAAAGCTCGCATGTATGAAGAAGCGTGTCCCCACATCCAACTGACTTTCAATCTCCATCTTGGCTCCCATTGCATCCAAAATGCTCTTGGTAATGCTCATTCCGATTCCGGAGCCCTCCGTCTTCTTTACGTATCTGCTATCGCTGCGCTCAAAAGGCTTGAAAATATAGCCGTCAATAAACTCCTGCGACATACCGATACCTGTATCCTCTATCACAAAATCAAATTCCGCATAGCCCTCCCGTGTGCTCTCAGTCTGTGTTACCTGCATTTCCACATGTCCAAACGCCTTCGTGAACTTGATGCTGTTGCTGAGGAGATTCATCAGCACCTGGCGAAGACGCACCGCATCCCCGACCAGATTACCGTCCCGCACCTGACAGAGAACCTTCAAATCCACCTTCCTGCTGTATGCCATCTGTGATAATACCAGCTGAATATTCTCAACCAGCTCCTCCATATTGAACTGATTGTCCTTCAGCTTCAATACATCCCGCATCTCAATCTCAGACATATCCAGAATATTATTCAAGAGATTAAGCAGCTGTGTCGAAGAGATTGTGATTTTGTCAAGGCACTCCTGAAGCTTTTCCCGATCCTCAATATTGTACTTAGCGATATCCGTCATACCGACAATCGCGTTCATCGGTGTCCGGATGTCGTGCGACATGCTTGCAAGGAAGTTCGTCTTCGCCTCATTCGCCCGCTGTGCGTTCATCTTCTCCTGCTCGGCGGCATTCACCGCCTCCGCAATCTTCTCCTTCTGCCTGTCCTCCAGCCGCCTCTGATACTTCAGCATGGCTCCCGTAAAAACCGCAACCGTCAACAGTGCAATCAGATTGTCCCAATAATAGTAAGCTTCCTCTTCATTCTGAAGAAACAACTCCGGATGATAATACGCATAGAATATAATCCCCGTATCAACCAACAGTACCGGAGGAAGCATCACCTTAAAATAACGTCCCTCTGTCATCATATATAAGAGGATAACACCAAAGGTCATCCATACGGGCATTCCCGATTTTATTCCACCGCCCTCCGCGAACAGAAACATGAATGGAAAAACAATAAGGTCCACAATACCGACAATCATAGTGAAAAAGAGAGAAGTTTTCTGCGGATAAAGGTTTCCCAACACCGCTACCGTAACCAGAAATATCAAAAATGTAAACATCGCAATCAGTCCGTCAATCGCATATCCCATTAAATACTCTGTGATCACCAGAATTGTCACAGCTATAATCCAGATCCACAGAATCGAATTGTACCGCAAAAGACCGGAATCTGTTTTCTCAACGTATTTCTCTAACCTGCTCTTCATCTCCTTCAGCATAATAATCCCCCATTCTCCTCTTTACCTGCCCGCATCCTTTCGCCCCGTTTTGTTTTCTTCCTGCCGGGTAAACTCCAGAAATTCATTAAATGCGTATGCATGCATTCTCGAAACCGCATCCGGATTTCGCCTCAGCAGGGCACGCATACCGGTATATTCCTTCCCTCTCTTCGCTTTCTCAAGCTTCTCCAGCAATGCCGCCTTGGACGTATCCTTATAGCGCTTACCGTTCTCCCCAAGCTTATCATACAGCTCCTTCCCCGTACCGATCGCCGAGCTGATTTTGCGAAGACCGGCCTCCGATTTTTCCTTCAGACCCCCTCCATAGAATGCCGTGAGCACCTCAAAGCGCTTATGCAGATGACGAAATTCTTCGTTGTTCTCCTCCAGACTGATCAACAGCTCCTTCAAATCCAACGCCTCACGAACACTTGCCGTCATGTCAACGGAAATACAGGCTGTCAGTGCAAATACAATCATTTCTAAGAGATTTTCATTCATATTCAGGACAAACCGCTCCACCGGATTGTGCCCGTAGATTGTCAAAATCACGGAAAACACCCCCCATGCAAGGGAGGAAACCGCACAGATATGTCCGTTTAAGTTGAGCGGCTTACCGCTGTAATCCCAATATCTCACATGGAACAGACGCTCCATCGCCACCCCCGTAAAATACTCAAGCACGGTGGCGCTCACCATACCGACAAGGAACACCTGCAGCGCTGCAGTCCGAAAGGGCAGTGTGAATATCAGTACCACAATCGCACCGGAGCCGTATATCGGCAGAAACGGCCCATGCATAAATCCCCTGTTTACCCACTTCCCCTGACGTACGGACACATAACAAGTCTCCCAGACCCATCCCAAAAAGCAGTAAAAATAAAAGAAAAATAACCATGCCGAAAATGTATATCTCATCTTTATCCCCTATTTGTTCTCAGGCTTCTCCCTCTTCTTCTCCCAGATAGCTTGCCAGACTTTGCTGCACATATACTTCTATATTAGCGTTTCCCGCATCCGTTTCCAAGTCCTTTTTTTCAAGAAAGGACTGCCTTCCCATTATTTTTTCCCGCAAAAGCGCATCCGCCTCATCGGGCAAGCCAAACCACGCCGAAAACTCTTCCTTTCTTATCCGTACCGGCATCCTGTCGTGTACGCCACGCATCTGCTCGTTCGCCGGCGCCGTAAGCACGACAAAGCGTCCTGCATCCTCAGGCAAGCCTGTCCATATTCCCGCCAGAAAGAGCTCCTCATCCGCTTCGCCGCAAAAGCAATGACGCTTTTTGTCCTTATCCCATTCATAAAAGCCGCCGGCCGGGATCACGCACCGCCTTTTCAAATAGTCCCTGCCAAACAAAGGCTTCCTGCATATGCTTTCGCTCCTCGCGTTGATGATCAGCCGTCCTTTGCCATGCCCTTCATATCCCCACTTCACCATGCGGGGTGCCGCCTCCGGACCGGTTATAATCCATGCGCGCTCAGAAGGGGCAATCTCACGTGTCCCGTACTCTTCTTCTAAGTAAAATCTTCCACACATATCAGAAGCTTTCCCTCCCTTACCGCTATCATGCTCTCCCTGCCCGTAAATTCATTGCTGACCCCAATCGGAAAATCCGTCCGCACGCATGCATCCGTAAGGGAATATTTCAAACCGGTTTCCGTTACGCCGTATGCGTCCCCACCGTATGCAAACACCGAAATCCTGCGCTTCTCCCGATACATGGATGCAGGATAGCACACCTGCCCGTTACAAAGCAGCTCCATCCGCAGCCGATTACCAAGCAATACCCCCTTTGCCCCGTGACTGTTCAAATAATCAAGGCACTGAATATTGGCAAGCGTATGACTTAGCGAGCCTCCAAGCGCACCGTACAGCGCAAAACGCTTATACCCCCGCTCAAGTCCCTCTTTTATCGCCGCAAGCATATCCGTATCGTCCTTTTCCGTCGGAAGCTGTCGGATATGGAATCCACGGTCCATGCGCACCCTTGACAGGGAAGCCGCCTCAATGGAATCCATATCCCCTATCAGCATATCCGGGACAATTCCCAGCTTTCTCATATGCGCAAGCCCGCCGTCCGCTGCAATACAGAAGTCTCCCTTACCCGGTCTCAACTCCTCCTCCGGAATAAGCTGCTCCCTTTGGAACTCCCCCGCGCCTATAATCACGCATTTTCCGATACCCTGTTCCATTTTCAATCCGTCTCCTGTCGCACATCTGCATCGGCACGGATAAAATGCAGATGTATCAGACACCTGCATTCCATCCATACCGCTATGTAATAAATTCGCTAAAAGTTCTTAAATATGTTTGTCTCCTTTTGCAGTGCCGACGCAATCTCCTGATTTTCATCCATACGATTACTGATATTTTCCATATCCGAAACAAGCATCTGTGTGCTTTCCGCCGCACCCGTAACGCCTCTTGCACCCTCGTCAATCGCATCCGTAATCGTACCGATGGATGCAGCAATCTCATCTACCGCACTCTTTAACGCATCCGTCTTTCCGGTAAAGCCGTCCATCACCGACTCAATGTATGTCGCATTCTCCCGATACTGCGCACCGCTCTTTACAAAGTTCTCAAATTCCGGAAGAATGGACTCCTTCATATACTCTACCAGATTGTTCGCATTGTCCGCAAGATTATGCACCGCATGGATCACAACACCGTTAATCTCCTGAATGCGGTTTGCCGTCTCACGGCTTGAGTCCGCAAGCTGCCGGATTTCATCCGCAACGACCGCAAAGCCCTTGCCGGCCTCCCCTGCCCTGGCCGCCTCAATGGAAGCATTCAGCGCAAGGAGGTTTGTCTGGCTTGAGATGCTCAGAATGTCGTTTGTCAATCCGTTTACCTGCTCAACATTCTTGCTTTCCTCAATCGCATTATTCAATACCGTAAGGATATCCTGAACCTTCCCGCTGGTCTCTTCCATAGTATGGCGTGCATCCGATTCCATCTTATCGGCATTTTCCTTCATCTGCTTTGAATATTCGTTAATGCTGATGGACTTATCCGCAATCGTCTCCGTCTCACTGCGAACCGCATCCGCGTTCTGGTTGATTATGGATGCGGAATGTCCAACCTCCTGCATCGTCGCAGAAAGCTCCTGCGTTACCGCAGACAAATCGGAAGCACTGTCATTCGAGGTTTTGACACTCTGCTGTACCTCGTTTACCACCTTCTCAAGCTTCTGCGAATTCTCGATAATCATCTTCATAATCCCCTGAAGCTTTTCCATAAAGATATTAATGCCGTTGCCCAAATCCGAAATCTCATCATTGGACAGAATGCTCACACGCTTTGTCAAATCACCCTGATTATTATCAATATCCTTGATAATATCATGGATTTCACGGTTTGCAACGCTGAGCTTCCGGATAACCAGCACAAATACGACATAGAAAGCCAGTAAAATTGCCAATACACTGATTCCGATGATCGTCAGATTGATAACAATCGCCGAATTGTATGCCTCTGTCAGGTCATTGCTCGCGTCGGAGGACATCTCCTTCGCTTTCTGAACCATCGCCTCAATTTGGCTCTGTATCTCATCGCTATACTGCTTAATCACCCCGTTTGCAAGTGCAAACGCTTCTTCCTTCTGATTATTGCCGCTGTATGCAATCAAAGAAGAAATCTCATATTTCAATCCTTCATAGCTTGAAAGGATCTTGTCATACGCATTTTTGTCCAGCCCCGTCAGGTTTTCCCTGTACTCCACAAGGTACTGATCCAACACCGCCTCCTGTGCGCGAATGCTGTCCACAAGCGCTATCAGTGTATCCAAATCCGTTGCAATAATATGGGAAAGCGCCATGCGGTGAATATCCTGCGCCTCCTTCTGAATATCATTGAGGTTCGTGATATTTACCATGTGTTCATCCGCAATCACTACCGCGGTTGTATTTACCTTTCCAAGATTGCTGATGCCCTGAATATTGGAAAAAACAGCCACGATTCCAAGAATAAACACGGGAATCAGGATGAATACCTTAATGCTCATACGTGCTCTTTTCTTCATTTCCCATCCTCCCTTACTGTACTGCCGAAGCCGCTATGCTGTTTGCCAACGTATCCATCAAATCCTGAAGAGGGACATTGTCAGGATTCCC
>CAMWYL010000123.1 GCA_947178465.1 uncultured Lachnospiraceae bacterium
TGTTCAAGCAGTATGCACCGACAGGTCTTCTGTGGGATTTGTCAGATGCTTACGCAAACGCGGAGTTCCAGTCCAGAATTACATTGCCGGCTATCAATGAGAATCTGAAGGATAAAGAAGGTCATCTGTATGGCTTCGCACCGACATATGGTAACGGCTGCGTTACATATGTAAAGAAGGCATGGCTTGACGCGGTTGGCATTGATGCAAGCACCATCAAGACTTATGATGACTATTACAATATGTTAAAGGCATTCCATGACGGTGATCCCGATGGAAACGGTGTAGACGGTGATACCTATGGTGTTGTAGCGGCAGGCTTCCTCGGAAATGAGGCTCCGTATATCAACTATCTGCCGGAGTTCTGGCAGGGTGCATATCCTGCTTTCTATGAGAAAGACGGCACATGGGTTGACGGCTTCCAGGAGGATGCAACAAAGGAAGCGCTTCTGAGACTGCAGCAGGCATATGCAGATGGCGCAATTGACCCGGAGACACTGACGGCATCCACAAAGATTGCACGTGAGAAGTGGTTCTCCAATGACCAGAAGGGTTCCGCAGGTGTATTCACATACTGGGCAGGTACATGGTATCAGAACCTGACAGACAGCTTAGTGAAGAATGAAGTAGATGCAGAGCTGGTACAGCTTCCGCCTATTCAGGAAATCAAAGATACGGTTGGCGGCTATATTAACAGAGAAGCTCCGGTATGGGTTATCATCGACCAGGGTGATCCTGTACGTAATCAGGCAGTTTTCGATGCGTTGTTTGACACGATGTTAGACGGTGACGTTGTAGAGACACTTTGGGTATATGGTGCAGAAGATGTTCACTGGTCCATCCACGCAGAAGAATTTGCAACCAATGCCGATGATCCGGAAAAGAGAAAGGATTACAGCTATGAAGAGGGTCAGTTCCACTTAAAGCAGTCACCGAATGATGCGAACTCTATTTGGAAGAAGAACCATCTGGATTCAGCGCTTCTTATCAGCCCGCTGACAAACGGATATGTAGCAGATTCTGAGCTTATGATAGCAGGTAACAAGTTCTTTACGGAGAACTGTGTAGACGCTCCTGCTTCACCAGTTTCCGAGACTTATACCAATGAGTCCGGTACGATTTATGACGCGAAGCTTGCTGTTGTTACCGCGGTTGTTGTAGACGGCGGAGATGTAGATGCGGCAATGCAGACATATATTGACACGGTAGGCAGTATTGTTGACCAGTGCTTAGCTGAGCTGAATCAGTAATCGGTTTTTATCTGAATAAAGATGAATAAGATTTTATGTCCTGCCCCTTTTGGGGCGGGACATTGATAAACTGTCCGCAATAAGCTTTCTCAACCGATGAAGTTGTTTTGGACAGTTTATTACTCTAAAAGTGACCGTTCCTATCCGGTCACGGCAAAAGTGATATAAGGAAGCAGAAAGGAAGAGGACGGTATGAGTAGTAAGAAAAAAGTGATGACCTCCGGCGGCGTGGAAGTCCGCGAAAAGCCGCTCGGGCTTCGTATATGGAATAACAGGGGATATTATATTATGTTTATCCCTGTGCTCGCGTTTTTGATTATTATGCACTATTGGCCTATGCTCGGTGTGCGCTATGCGTTTTACGATTATAAGCCGGTAGGAACCCCGACGCCTGTCGGTTTTGCACATTTTCAGAAGATGTTTTCAACACCGGCATTCTGGACAGCGTTCTGGAATACGCTGGAGCTGAGTATTGCCAACCTGATTTTAACGAATGTTGCGGCAGTTGTGGTATCCATCTTCCTGAATGAAATGAAAAATCTGTTTGCAAAGAAGACCTTGCAGACTGTCATATATTTACCACACTTTATGTCATGGGCGGTAGTAGCCTCCATCTTCAGCTTGTTCCTGTCTCCGTCCAGTACCGGTATGGTAAACGGTATCCTGAGAGACTGGGGTATTTTGAAAGATGCGGATAAGAATATTTACTTCCTCGCAAGCACCACATGGTGGCGTCCGATTTACTGGTTTATCCAGGTATGGAAGGAGACCGGTTGGGGAACGATTATCTATCTTGCAACCTTGTCCGGTATTAATCCGGAGCTGTATGAGGCGGCAGATATCGACGGTGCAAGCCGTATGCAGAAGATTCGCTTTGTAACACTGCCGGCGCTGTCCAATACGATTATCACCGTATTGATTTTGAACCTTGCAAAGGTTATGAACCTGTTTGAGTCCGTATTCGTCCTTTATAACAACGCGGTTTATGATGTATCGGATGTTATCGCTACCTACATTTACCGTCAGACTTTCGCGATTGCGCTGCCAAACTACGGGTATTCAACGGCAGTAGGTCTGTTCCGTTCTTTGGTGGGCTGTATCCTTGTTTTGATTTGTAATCAGGCGAGCAAGAAGGTTCGCGGCCGTGGCATTGTATAGGAGGTGTGAATATGGCAGAAGAAAAGTTAGTATATAAAAAGCCAAAGACCAAGATACATGTCTTTGACGTTGTGAACTATATTGTATTTATTCTGATTGGCCTGCTCATTATTGTGCCGATTTGGAAGGTCGTTGTAGACTCGCTCAATAAGGTTGGCGTATACCAGTTCCAAATTTGGCCTAATTCCTTTACTTGGGACGGCTATCGGACGATTATTGAGACACAAGCGTTATATACGCCGTTTTTGATATCCGTTGTCACAACCCTGTTGGGAACCCTGTTGGGACTCGTATTATCCACACTCGGCGGCTATGTACTCGTTCAGTTTGAGATGCCGGGGCGTAATATTTTCGCGTACATCCTGCTCTTTACCATGATTTTCTCCGGTGGTATGATACCGGAATACTTGGTTATGAAACAGCTGCATCTGGTAAATAATTGGTGGATTCTTGTTGTAAAACACGGTATGAACGTGTATAATCTGGTATTGATGAGGAACTTCTTTGAGGGTATCCCGGGGTCTCTGTATGAGGCGGCTAAGATTGACGGCTGTTCTCCGATGGGCATATTCTTCAAGATTGTGCTTCCGCTTTCCAAGGCAGCGCTTGCATCCATCGGTTTGATGTTCTCCGTAGCGGTATGGAATGATTACTCAACGGTTAAGATTTACATTACTGACCCGAATCAGGTAAACTTCCAGTATAAGCTGCGAAACATGGTTATGGACGGCGATACGCCGACAACGGCGTATCAGGTATCGCAGACAACCTTGTTTAACGCGGGTATTATTGCGGCGGTACTTCCATTTATGATATTGTATCCGTTCCTACAGAAATACTTCGTTAAAGGTGTTAATATCGGTGCCGTTAAAGAGTAAAACAAGAGCGCATGAAAAGGGAAACGTTTTGTTTCCCTTTTTTGATACCATGGAAAATACGGTAGCAAGGTTAAAAGAAAAAAGAGGAAAGGATAAAAGTCTCAAATGAAAACAAGAGGTTTTATTTGAGCAATGGTGCAAACTATGAAAAGGATTTTTTGGGCTTCGGATTCTACAGTACAGACAAATAAGATTTTTACCTATCCGCAAACAGGTATCGGGCAGGAGCTTTACAGGTATCTGAAGGATGACGTGCTGGTGGTGAATCGTGCAAGGAACGCAAGGAGTACGAAGAGCTTTATGGCGGAGGGGCGTCTGGAACGGATTGAGGAGGAAATCGAAAAGGGAGATTTTCTGTTTATCCAATTTGGGCATAACGATGAGAAAAAGGATGATCCTGCCCGCTATACGGAGCCGTTTTCGTCTTTTATAGAAAATCTGGAGATCTATATTTGTGTGGCGCGTGTGCATGGAGCGTATCCGGTATTGATAACGCCGTTGGAGCGCAGGTGCTTTGTGGATGAGGAGCATCTTGGCAAGGGCGACCATTCGGATTATGTGGAAGCGATGAAGCAGACGGCAAAGAAGAATGACGTGGCGTTGATAGACCTGTATAGTATGAGCCGTGCTGCGATGGAAAAAGCGGGAAAATCCGGCAGCCGTCAGTGGTATATGAACTTTGATAAGGGGATTTACGACAATTATCCGGATGGAAAGGATGACAATACGCATTTAAGGTACGAGGGCGCCGTGATGTATGCAGGATTGGTTGCGAAGGGGCTCGAGGAGCTTGGCGGTATCTATAAGGATCTGTTGACAAGCAAGGAGGAGGAAGAGGCGAAGTAGTCCTCGCTTAGAAAAGAGGGATAGTCGTGGAGCAGAAGAAAAAAGAAACAGGTGTTGTTTATCGACAGCAGGAGATTGCGACAGGGATTTTTGACATGTGGGTAGAGACCTCGCTTGCGGCGCAGGCAAGGGCAGGGCAGTTTATCAGTGTGTATCCGCAGGACAAGTCCACGCTCCTGCCACGGCCAATCAGTATTTGCGAGGCGGATGCGGAGCATGGAAGGCTGCGCATCGTGTACCGCGTGGCGGGAAAAGGAACAAAGGAGTTTTCCGGCTATCGTGCGGGCATGAAGGTCGATATTCTCGGGACGTTGGGGAACGGCTTCCCCATCGCGGAGGCTGTTAAAAAACGGGTGTTTTTAATTGGCGGCGGCATTGGGATACCGCCGATGCTTGCGTTGGCAAAGGCGTTGAAGGATACCGATACCGCCGCAATCGACATTATTTTGGGTTACCGGGATAAAGAGCTGTTTCTGTCGGAGGAGCTGGCACGGTACGGAAGTGTACATATTGCGACGGAGGACGGAAGCGCCGGCGCAAAAGGGAATGTTATGGATGCGATTGCGGCAGAGGGATTGGAGGCGGACATAATTTTCGCGTGTGGGCCGATGCCGATGCTCCGTGCCATTAAGCAGTATGCGCAGGAACGGGAAATCCCCGCGTATATTTCGCTGGAGGAGCGAATGGCGTGCGGTGTGGGCGCCTGCCTCGGCTGTGTGGTAAAGACAAGGGAGGTTGACCACCATTCCCATGTAAATAACGCGCGTATTTGTACGGATGGACCGGTATATTTGGCGACGGAGGTGGAGCTGTGATGAATACGACAGTGAAAATAGCAGGTGTTACATTTAAAAATCCGGTAATGACCGCCTCGGGAACTTTTGGCTCCGGCATGGAATATTCGGAGTTTGTGGATTTGAACCGCCTTGGCGCGGTCGTCACAAAGGGCGTGGCAAACGTGCCATGGGAGGGGAATCCGACGCCGCGTGTGCAGGAGACCTACGGCGGCATGCTCAATGCAATCGGACTGCAAAATCCCGGAATTGATGTATTTATTGAGCGGGATATTCCGTTTCTGAAACAGTTTGACACGCGCATTATCGTGAATGTATGCGGGCGTTCCATTGCGGATTATGTGGAGGTCGTGGAACGACTTGGCAACCAACCCGTCGATATGTTGGAAATCAATGTTTCCTGTCCGAATGTCAGCCACGGCGGGATTGCGTTTGGGCAGAATCCGAACAGCCTTTTTGAGATTACAAAGGAGATAAAGGCAAAGGCAAAGCAGCCGATTATTATGAAGCTCTCTCCCAATGTAACGGACATTACGGAAATGGCGCGGGCGGCGGAGGCGGCAGGAAGCGACGCGCTTTCGCTGATTAATACGATTACCGGCATGAAAATAGACATTCACAGGAGGACATTTGCCCTTGCGAATAAGACGGGCGGCCTGTCCGGACCCGCGATCAAACCGGTTGCGGTGCGTATGGTCTATCAGGTGGCCAACGCGGTCAAGCTCCCGATAATTGGTATGGGAGGGATTGCGAATGCTGAGGACGCAATTGAATTTATGCTCGCAGGGGCAACCTGTGTTGCGGTCGGGGCAATGAATTTCGTGAACCCCTACACGACACAGGAGGTTATAACGGGAATAGAGGCCTATATGTGCCGATACGGGATTGAAGATATTTCCGAACTGATAGGGGGCGTCAGATAGGCATTCAGGCATAAAAGGAGCCTTCAAGACATACACTTTAACAGATTACCTGTGGTTAGTATCGTCTTGGAGGTTTTTATATGGAGTTGTTGAGAAAAAGCATTCATACCGAACGCATAAAGTCAAAGGCGCTTTTGCAGATTCCTTTGGAGGAGGACATTAACGTATCCGATACAAAGCCCGATGTGGCGCGGATCATTTACAGCAGCGGGGACGTTAAAATTGATGAGATTAAGACCGGAATGAACAAAATCTGGGTAAAGGGGCAGCTCTGCTATCAGATTTTATATCAGGCGGAAGGCGCGGATGCCGGAGTGCTTGCCGGTATGGAGGGTGGACTGCCCTTTATGGAAGAGATTTACCTTGACAAGATCGAGGGGCAGGACCGCGTAATCTGTAGGGCAGATTTAGAGGATATGCGCGTACATATGATCAATTCGAGGAAGCTCAGCATACAGTCTGTAATCAGTCTGGAGCCGCGTGTGGAGGAAACGGTTGCCGACGAGCTTTGCATTGAGTTGGAGGGTATCGGGGAAGCGGCCGATATGCGTGCGGACGGTGCGGACCGGCTGGAGTACCGCAAGAAATCCATGGATTATCTGGAAACAGTCGTCAAAAAACGGGATCTGCTGCGCATTCATGAGGAGGCAAAGCTTCCTGCGGGAATGCCGGATATCGGTACGGTGTTGTGGAAGAGCATGGACATCAGTAATGTTACATTCCGTCCGATGGAGGATAAGCTGGCCGTTACGGGTGAAATGAATGTGTTTATTGTGTACCGCGAGGATAACGGGGACAGAATCAACTGGTATGAGACCGCAATGCCCTTTGGCGGGAATGTGGAATGCCAGAACAGCCGCGATAATATGGTGGCGGATATCAGCTGGGATATCGGGCATGAGGAAATCAGCGTGCGCGACGATTCGGATGGCGAGCCGCGCGTGATTGGCGTCGAGGCATCCCTTGAGCTGGAGATAAAGCTTTTTGAGCGGGGAACGACACCCATTGTGGCGGATGTGTACGGCGTCAGCTGTGATGTGCGCGCGACGACGGAGACAAAGGATTTCAGGAACCTGTTGGCGGAGCTTAATATCGAGGAGAAGCTTTCGAAGAATGTACAGTTGGAGGCTACCGACCCGAAAATTCTGCAGGTTTGCCACAGTGATGCGAAGGTAGAGCTTGAGGAGACCTCGTTCGGTGAGGAGGAAATCAGGATAAGCGGGAATATTATATTGCAGATGCTTTATACCTCAAGCGAGGACACAAAAGGCTTTTATCCAATCAAAGACGCCATTCCGTTTGAGATTGTCAGGCCCGTTTCCGGACTCGGCAGTGCGGAGGTGGAGCAATACTCGGTCTATGTGGAGACCAATAACCCGTCGATAACGATAAAGGACGGCGCACAGCTTGAGGCAAGGCTGGTAATCAATATGCGCATTCTGATTTATGACACACAGCGGGAGGACATTCTGACAGACCTGAAGATACAGCCGATTGACGCGGCGGTGCTCGAGAAGCTCCCCGGCTTTGTGATCTACTATGTAAAGCAGGGCGATTCCCTGTGGCAGATCGGGAAAAAATATTATGTCAGCGTGGAGCGGATAAAGGAGATTAACAATCTGACCGGAGAGGATATTCGGGCAGGCGACCGGCTTTTAATCGTAAAATAAGAATTGTAAAAAACTTCTAAGATTTCCCTAAAGGTTTTGGCGGGATGAGCCGATATAAATTAAAAGAGTGGCACTATTGTGTGCATTCGGTGAAACCACGGATGGGATATTTTAGAAAGGAAGGGATACCAATATGAGTTTAGAGGCAATTACATCTGCAAACGTAAGTGATATGCTCACAACTGCAACCGGCAGCACAGCGAATGTTGACAGTACAGCTTCCGCAAGTCAGGCGACAGGTACTACTGCGACTACCAATAAGGACAACACAGCGGCAGTTTATGACAAGAGAAAGCTTTCAGAGGATGACAGAAAGACGATTGTTGCACAGTTAAAGGCTGACCAGGAGAAGCGTCAGGCACAGCTTACAGAGCTGGTAAGCAACATGATGTCAAAGCAGACCAATACCTTTGGTCAGGCAAATAATATCTGGCAGTTCCTTGCAAAGGGAAATTTCACTGTTGATGCTGACACCAAGAAGAAGGCACAGGAAGCGATTTCTGAGGATGGATATTGGGGTGTAAAGCAGACCTCCGACCGAATTGTTCAGTTTGCTTCGGCGCTTGCAGGCAACGATGAGAAGGCCCTTGACAAGATGCGTGATGCGTTCATAAAGGGATATAAGCAGGCTGAGAAGACATGGGGCGGAAAGCTTCCGGACATCTCCAAGAGAACATATGACGCTGTATTGGAGAAGCTAGATAAGCTGAAGACACCGAAGACAGAAGAGCCTTCCAAGAATGTTACGACGACAGAGGATGGAACTGTTGTTTCAAAGGAGAACTAAATCATCTGTAAGGGGATGTGCGAAGGCACATCCCTTTTTTCCTTTAGGGAAGTCTTCGGAGAATATTCTTCGCACTCTGTGGCAAAATAGTGGGAGATGTTGACGAAATCCGTATTTTTGTATATAATCAATTAAAATTGTACTAAAAAAAATACATTAGACTTGATGACGCAAAACATGGAAAGTCAAAGGAAGTGTGAATGGAAAAATTAAATTGGAAAGCAAGGGCAAAAGTGAATCTGGGTCTTGATGTATGCAGAAGACTGGAAAACGGGTACCATGAGGTGAAAATGGTCATGCAGTCAGTAGA
>CAMWYL010000124.1 GCA_947178465.1 uncultured Lachnospiraceae bacterium
CTACTATATTGCGATTGTTACAGAGAATCCCTTACAGGCGCTGACACTGTTTTTTGTGGCGGTTGTACTCGTTATTGCAGGAACCTACAGTCTTTTTACAGCGGGCAGTATTGCGATTTTGAAGCTGCTGCGCAAAAACAAACGTTATTATTATCAGACACGGCATTTCACTGCGGTATCGGGGATGATTTACCGCATGAAGCAGAATGCTGTGGGACTCGCAAATATCTGTATTTTGTCAACGATGGTGCTGGTGATGGTGTCAACGACAGTCTGTTTGTATGTGGGTACGGAGGATGAGCTGAAGACCCGGTATCCGGAAGAGATTGTTGTATCGGGAGTGCCGATCCCATATGCAGACCATAGAAATATGGTGGAGCAGCTCAAAAAGACGATTGTGGAATGTGGCAGGACAGTGACTGCGGAAAGAGCAAATACGAGCTTTACGATTTTGGGAATGGAGGACGGTGATAATGGCTTCCGGTTTACGGCAGATGATATGGAATTGAATATGAACTACGATAAGCTGGTATTGCTCAACTTTATCAGTAAGACGGATTATGAGGCGTTCCGGCAGACATCGCTGGAGGTGCTTGCGCCAGGCGAGGTTATGATGATTGGAACTCCCTTGTATACGCTTCCGGAGCTTTCCTTCTTGGATAAGACCTGGCGGGTAAAGGACGCTGTGCTGTCGGAAGAGCTGGAGGACAGTATCCTTACGGGAGGACATGGATACTACGTTGTTATGGCGGACGAGGCGGCATTCATGGAGGCATATCAAATGCAGAAGGCACACTTTGGGGAGGATGCGGCGTTGTGCTCGTATGACCTTTATCTGGGAATTGACGGAAGCACAAGTGAGAAAATCGCGTGTGACAATGTCGTGAGCGATACACTTGCCGCACTTTCCCCCTATCCTGAGCTGACGGGGTGCGAGAGTGTTCGGGGACGGTACCGCGAGCACAATCGGGAGTATTATATGATGCAAAACGGCGGCTTTCTGTTCCTCGGGCTCTTCCTTGGCTGTATGTTCCTGATGGTAACAGTGCTGATTATCTTCTATAAGCAGATATCGGAGGGCTACGATGACAGAGAACGGTTTGTTATCATGGAAAAGGTGGGAATGAGCAATCGGGAGGTCAAAGCGACAATCAATGAGCAGGTACGCCTGGTATTCTTTCTGCCAATTGTAACCGCGGCAATACATGTGTGGGCGGCGTTTCCCATGATCAGACGTCTGCTGATGATGTTCGGATTGATGAACGGCAAGCTGTTTGCTCTGTGTCTGGGCGGTACGATTGTTGTTTTCGGTGTGATATATTTTGTGGTATTTCTGATAACCTCAAGAAGCTATTATAAAATCGTGGGGAACCAAATATAAAAGGGTGTCGACAGACACCCCTTTCATCTTATGAAAATTTGCGATGGCGTAAAATGCCGCTCTCGTCGATAACCTGTATCATTTCGCGCAGTGTTTCTACCGGCAGAACCATCGCGAAGCGGACATAGCCCTCGCCCATGCTGCCGAAGGCATCTCCCGGGGTGCAGAGCACACCGGTTTTCTCCATCAGCTCCATGCAGAACTCCTGTGAGGAGGAAAAGCCCTCCGGAATCCTTGCCCATGCAAACATCGTTCCCTGACTCCTGCGGATATCCCAACCGATAGCGCGCAGCCCGTCGCAGAGAACGTCCCGCCGCTCCTGATACTTGGCGCACTGTGCCTTTACCTCGTCGAGGGGACCGGTCAGGGCGGCAATGGCGGCATGCTGTATCGGGAGAAACATGCCGAAATCATATTGGGAGCGGAGAAGCTTTACCGCATCGATAACCTTCTTGTTGCCGACAACAAAGGAAACTCTGGCGCCGGTCAGGTTAAAGGATTTTGAGAGGGAGAACATCTCTACGCCGACCTCCTTCGCGCCGTCAAATGAGAGAAAGGAGCCGCCATACACGCCGTCATAAATAATATCGGAATAGGCGTTGTCGTGCACGACGATAATGTTGTATTTCTTTGCAAATGCGATTAATTCCTTATAAAAGCTGTCCGGAGCAATGGCGCAGACCGGATTATACGGATAAGAAACCATGATGTATTTTGCCTGTCGCGCAATCTCATCCGGGATATCGTCGAACTTGGGGAGAAAGTCGTTCTCCTCCTTCAAATCATAGAAATAAAGCTTGGCCTGTCCGAAATATCCGCCGACTTCAAATACGGGATAGCCCGGGTTGGGAAGCAGCACGACATCGCCGGGATTACACAGGGCCATGCCGATATGCGCAATTCCCTCCTGCGAGCCGTTCACGGAGGTGACCTCGTCGGTGGAGATTTCCACGTTAAAGCGTCTCTTGTAATAGTCTTTTATGGCGGTATGCAGCTCGGGCAGATCCTTCAAAGCATAGTGGAAATTGTCCGGCTCCCGGGCAGCCGCGATCAGCGCATCGCGGACGTGGTCGAAGACAGGAAAGTCAGGAGTACCGACAGAGAGGTTGTACACCTTCCTGCCGCTTTTGATCAGCGCATCCTTCTTTTCGTCTAATGCCGCAAAGATTCCGGTCTGAAAATGCTCAAGCCGTCGGGATACTTCAATGTTCATAGGGAATGCCTTTCCGATAAAATAATCTATATAATCGTCTCGATGGAAACGTTTTTCTGCGAGGAGAGCTGCATAATGCTGTTGTAATACTGTTCCTGCAGATTAACGATATCGTCGTTATCCGTCCGGATAATGGGACGGGAGTAGTTGTCACGGTTGATGAAGATAACCTTCCCCTCTGTGCCGTTGCTCAGTGTGACCGTGTGATTCAGGTACGAATTGGCGACGTTCTCCAAAAAGGTCAGAATATATTTCAGTTCATATTTTTGCAGTCCGTCATCCTCAAAGAACTTGATTACGGAAAAAGGACACATGCCTGCGCGGTAGCACCGTTCGCTGGTCATTGCGTCAAAAACATCCGCGATGGTCACAATCTTGGTGAACCTGCTGATCTCATCCCGTGTGACGCCGTAGGGGTATCCGCTGCCGTCACATTTTTCGTGGTGCATCAGCGCCGCGTTTTTTACGGCCTCGGGAATATTGTGGTATTTGCTGAGCAGGTAAAACCCTTCCGTGGTGTGGGTTTTGATGATTGCGAATTCCTCGGGAGTCAGCTTGCCGGGCTTTTTGAGAATACCGGAGGGAAGCATAAGTTTCCCGACATCGTGGAACAGACCGCATTCGGCAGCCAATATCTGATCGTCCTTGGAAAAATGTAGCCAGCGCGCAAGTACATTGGATATCAGTGCGACATCGATACAGTGCCAATAGACGGAATCATCCGTATTATGCATATTCAGCAGCATATCAAAGACACAGATGTCACCGCCGTCAGGATGAAGGATCTGCTCGATCTCCTGCAGCAGCTCCTCCGCATAAAACGGTTCGTTGAGGCATAGGGATTTCGTCAGCATAGCCTCAAAATGCGCAGCACATTTGGTAAAGTCGTGGGAGAACCGCTGAAATTGTTCGCTGTTCTTTAGCTTCTCCTTATTGGACAGATTATATTCCTTTGCGATGGCAGATGCACCGGAAGCTATTGTACTAAAGGATGTGAGCATTGGCTGGTTCAATTCGTCAGCAACGGTCTCATCATCAATGGCAACATAATAGACGGAGTAATTCGCAAGAGATGCGATAATATTTTCTGTAAGTACAACTCCTTTCGGGACAATGACTTTGGCATTATAATTTGTGATGTCCTTAGCAGTTATCATGCCCGGGATTAAATCGCAAATGGGTATTTGGTTCATAAATGTTCACCCCCTGCTCATTTATGGTATTGCATTTCTTTCATTTTAACCATAAAATGGAGAAAAGTCAAACATCCGGGAGGTCTTGGAATGAAAAAATACAGAAAAATACACAAGCTGTCTGATAACAGGTTTTTGAATCTGTTTCGGTTGGAGGCGATAACGGATAGCGGGCGCATATTTGATTACTTTTTTGTGTCACGCAGGAATGCAGAGCGGATTAAGCTGCTGACCGGAGACTGCGCGGCGGAAGGGGTTGTAATCTACCCGATATGGAAAGCGTCTCCGGATAAAATCGTGATGATACGGCAGTACCGGTATCCGCTGGGCGATTATCTGTATGAGCTTCCCGCGGGTCTGATTGACGAGGGAGAAACGCCGGAGCTTTCTGCGGTGCGCGAGATGAAGGAGGAGACGGGACTTGAATTTGAGGTTTACGGTGGCGGGGACGCCGCATATCGCAGGCCTTTCTTTATGGGAGCAGGCTTTACGGACGAGAGCTGTAATGCCGTCTTCGGGTATGCAAGCGGGGAGATTAGCAAAAAAGAACAGGAGGACACGGAATCCATACAGGTATGCATTGTTGATAAGCCTGAGGCTGCGAGAATCTTGCGGGAGGAAAAGGTTTCGCTGCGGGCAGCCTATCTGCTTGTAAACTTTTTGCATGCGGATAAGGAAAAACCGTTTGCATTTCTGGACTGAAACCGTGCGCTTCATGCACACTGTTGTTTGACAATAATGCGTGCATTTGATATACTTAAAAATACATTACTTTACATGTTGAGAAGCATTTCAGGGTACAGACGGGGTGTATGGAACGGGGGACTACGAATGAAGAAGGTAACAATACAGGATATTGCGGCGGAGATGGGGCTTAGCCGGAATACGGTTGCGAAGGCGCTCAACGGAGGGCTCGTATCGCCGCAGACACGGCAGACGGTATTGGAGAAGGCGTGGCAGATGGGCTATGCGAAGCTTGATGAAAGGATGCTTCAGGAGGTACAGGCAGGAAGCCGCAGGGTCAATACCGGAACGATTCTTGTATTGCTTCAGAACCGGCAGTCCGCGTTCTGGAATAAGACGCTTGCCGGAATCAGTATGGCGGTAAATGATGAGGGCTACAGGATGCAGCTTCATGTCGTTGATGAGGACGACAAGAATGGAGATGGGGTACTGCGGGCCATAGCGGACGATGTCAGGGGCATTATTTTTATGGGCGTGTTTCCGATTGGTTTTGTCAGAGCGGTGAGCAGAGCCGGGCTTCCCATGACCTTCTTTAACAGTCCGATTTATGCGCAGGAGTACATAGACCTTGGCGATGTCGTCAATGTGGACGGCTTCTATTCCATGAACCGTCTGACAGGGCATGTCATTAAACAGAAGGGCTGTACGAAGCTGGCGTATATTGGCTATGCGGAGGGCTCGCGCATGATTCAGGCGCGGTATCTGGGCTTCCTGAATGCGTGTAACCAGAACGGCATTGAGTTGGATGAGCGTTTCCTGTTTACACATCCCTCCAATCATATCAGTTTCAGCTATGCGATGGTGGAGGAGGTTGTCAGAAAGTTCCCGTATATTCCGGAGGCGGTTATCTGTGAGGATGATGATGTTGCCAAGAATGTTGCGCTGGCACTGCTGCAGTCTGACCCGTCGGCAGCGCAGCGAACAGTGATTACGGGCTTTAACAATACGATTGAGCCGGACTTTTTCAAACGCGATATTCTGACAGTGGAGGTGCGTATGGAGGAGCTGGGGAGGCGGCTTGTAAAGTCAGTGATTGACCGCGTGAAAAAACCGAGCATGGATGTGACCTTTATAACGATTGCCACCTACCCCAAGCTTTCATAAACTTAATTCATCCAAGACGGTGCGCCCCACATACAAAACACTGTTCTTGGATTCCATTGACCATTTGACGAGAAAGACGGACCCGTCGGCAATCTCAATGCAGGTAATGCATCGGGGATGCACACAGCTTCCGGTGTTAAAATAGTGCGTTTCCAATGTCCCAAGGACGGGACGGTGCGTATGTCCTGTAATCAGGCATCGCTTGTTCTTTTGCGCCCACCGATTCAGGCGCTTCTCACTTTTTTCTTTGATTCTGTAATTCTTGGCGGCACTGGTAGGGTCAAGGATGCCGATCTGCTCTAAGGGCTTCCAGATATAGCGGACAAGAAAGCGCGAGAGCCTCCAGAGTGTCGAGTTGAGGAAATCGGCCTGATTACCGTGCGTAAGATAAAATTCAAGGCAGGGGCAGGCAGCAGGGGACATAGGGGAGGCAAAGCCGCAGCCCTTGAGGATGATCCCCGCATGATAGGGGAAATCCCTGCTGTTGCGCAATTCGTAATCATGGTTCCCATAGATCATATACAGTCGTCCCTGTTTCTGAAAGCAGGAAAGAAGCCAAAAAACATTGTTGTGAATCTCCCGTATGGCGTGAATGTTTCTGTTTTCCCACAATTCATCTCCATCCCCAAGCTCAATATAGGTATAATTCTGTGCGTAATAGTGCTTTAACGCGGCAAAGTAGAGATGCTGGTTCTTGAGAAAATTGTCGTTGGAATTGCCGACTCCCCGATGGCAGTCGCTAAACAGGACAAGCCGGGAACGCGGGGAGAAGGGAATCACCGGTGCATCGCGAAAGCTTTTATCCAATCGCCGTTCATACCCGCGCTTCATCTGCAGCCGCTCCGTCCACAGCGTCTCTGACGGCATTCGCAGCGCTTACAGCTCTTCCTGCAGCACTTGGTGCGCTTGTGATTACTGAAAATGCGGCGGAAAATGCGCGGAAGACAGTAGTACAGGCACAGCAGGCGGTCAAGACTGCGGGTAAAGGGTCTCGTATTCCACAGGAATAATCTTGTCAAAATGCAGTTCCGCATATATACAAGGCGGCACACGATTCGCCTGAGGAAGGGCAGGGTGCGGGAGGAACAGGAGCGGTAGGACAGGCAGACCTGTAACCGATGCAGATTGACGTCATATTCATCAGGGTACTGCTCTTCAAGCGCGCGGGTAAAGGCGCAGAGCAGCTCACGGTTCGGGAAGGTCAGGACAATCTTCATCGACAGCCCGCAGGGATTGCAGCAGCGTCCCATAAGGAAGGCGGTGAGCCACCAATGACGTGCGCAGATTGCGGCAAGCAGCTTTTCCTTATAAAATAACTGTAAGGAGATGTGGAAAAGCTCTGCGTTGGAAACACTGTGGAACAATGCTCTGTCGCGCTGCGCAGTGGCAACGAGTCCGTCCGCCTTGTAGATACCGACCTCGCAGCCGGCGTTGACGCCGTACTGCCCCTTCCAAAATTCAATAAGCCATGTGCGCTCCATATAGTCGAAGTAAACAGGCTGACAGTCAAAGACCATGCCGAAATACGGTGCGTAGCGGTCGAACAGAGCAGTATAGCCGAAGCCCCGCTGCGGCGCTTCAAGGGTGGTGGTAAAAATGTCCTGCGAGGCTTCATAGCTGTAACCGAAAGGTTCTATGAAGCCCTGCAGCAGGCAGACCTTCTCCTCTGTGGTCATACAGCGGAGGCGTTCGCATGCTTTTCTTTTGCGATGCCGAAAAAGGAGGCCTGTGGAGAGTGCCAAAATAAGAAGGAAACCGACAAGAAAATACATAATACAACTCCATATGAGCTTTTTCTGTATTTTATGCATAAAAATTGCAGTGTGTTCTTGTCAGAGCGCTTTTAAGGAGAGCGTGAGCGCCCCCTCGAAAATGCCGACCGGAATGGTATCCTCGAAATCGTATATGGTCGGAAAAACCTCGTCCGTCATATTCGCATAGACGGTGATGCGCTTCTTGTAGGGGTCGACGATCCAATACTCCCGCACGCCCGCGCGAATGTATTTGGACAGCTTGACTGTGGTATCCTTCTGGCGCGACTCGGGGGAGAGAACTTCGATAACAAAATCCGGCGCGCCGGCAATGTACTGCGGGGTAACCTTGTCCCTGTCGCATATGACGAGAACATCCGGCTCCAGCAGGGTATAGGTATCGTCGTCGAGTCGGACGGGCGTGGGCGCGGGGAAAACAAGACATTCGCTGTCGGTTTCCCTGATATACCCCATTAATTGGAAGACATATTCGGTGACGATCTGCTGGTGCGTGGTGCTTGTGGCGGGCTGCTCATAGAATACGCCGTCAATCAGCTCCGTCCGATTGTGCGGAAGTGCATAATAATCCTCCAGCGTATGGCGCACGAGTGGATTCTCTCTCGGGGCGCCGTAGGAGGCGCTGTCTGACAGGTATGCCGACAGACATGCCGAGGCGGGGGAGGTGTCCAACGTTTCAAAGGCGCGTGCCAACGCGTTCAATGTGTCAAACCGCGGCGTCTTTGTCTCCCCACTGAAGATTTTTTGGATGGTTCCCTTGGGTACGCCGGACAGCTCCGAGAGCTTGTCATAGGAACAGCCGAAGGCCTGCTTGAGATAGAGCATTTGTTTCACATTCATAATCATTTCCTCCTCTGAAAGTAGCACAAAACGGTAACAATACGATACATATTGCACTTATTGTATCAAATTCGCACCGTTTTGTAAAGAGGAAATTGGAAAGAGCCGCAATACGGGAAATAGCACTTGCCGAATAAAGACAAATGCGGTACAATTATTTTATTATTCCAAGATGAGAGTGAATTCAATGCATCCATTAATTAAATGGCCCGGCGGTAAGTCAGGCGAGATAAGAGAAATAGAGAAATATATTCCTTCCTACGATCGATATGTTGAGCCCTTTTTAGGCGGGGGTGCTCTGTTCTTCCATCTTAAT
>CAMWYL010000125.1 GCA_947178465.1 uncultured Lachnospiraceae bacterium
AATCAGCTCGCCGTTCATATTCAGAAGGGCGCCGCCGGAATTTCCCGGATTGATTGCGGCATTTGTCTGAATCAGTCTGTTTGTGATGGCAGTGCCGTTATCATATACGGTTACCTCACGGTCAAGTGCACTGATGATACCATTTGTCACGGACTGACCATAGCCGAGTGCATTGCCGATTGCGACAACCTCCTGCCCGAGTGCAAGTGTGGACGAGTCACCGATAGTCGCAACCTTAATTTGGGAGCGCATTTCCTCTGTAATGTTATCACGGGAAACCGCGATGACCGCCAGATCCTTGTCAGCATCATAACCTTTGATGCGTGCGCTTACCATAGCGGGATTTTCGCTTTTCTCATCATAGCTGAATACGACGGTAAGCTCATTGCTGCCGGATACCACATGGTAGTTGGTAACGATCAGAAGCTCGGTCTCGTTTTCGCCGATGATGATGCCGGAGCCGCTGCCCTCGGAGTCCTGTTGAAAGGTGCCGAACATGGTGCGAACCTCTGTCACCCCTTTGGAGGTGATGGAAACAACGCTTGGCAGGCAGTTTTCCGCAATATCCATTACAGATAAGTCATTGCCGGGGATAAAAGCCGTATTGGAGGCAGGGAGGGCATCCGTTGTTGTGGAAAGTGTGTTGGCCGTATTCGGCTTTATTGCTGTCATTTGAGTTTGCAGCTCTTCAAGCTGTGTCCTGGTTTCCTGCAGTTCCTTTGTCGCCATATAGGCGGGAACGCTGAAGACCGCGCCGGCCGTAAGACCGAAGATTGCGCCAAGGCATATAAAGGATGCTGCCTTTTTCAGAAAAGGTCTTGACTTTTTGACCTTTTTTGCGGGAACGGCGGCTGCGTTCTGTATACTGCCGTTTCCCGCTGAATAATAGTATTCGCGGTATTGGCTGCCCGAATCATTTCCGGAATTGTTTTGCTGTGCGTAGGTATTGTTATTTTCGTACATTTATATAAGCTCCTTTCGATTGAATGATTGTCATTTGCCTGTTATGCTTATACTGTAACCCGAATTTGTGTTTCAATTGTTATTGAAATGTGATAAAAGTGTGAATTTCGGGAAGAAATTATAAACATTATTCCGGCCTGAATGGGCATAAACTACTGTAATTGCAAGGCAATTATGGTATAATAATATTTATCTCCGAAGGACGCACACGAAAATCCGGCGGCAAAAATGAAATAATAGAATTTAAGAAGTGAAAATAAGAAGCGAAGAGGGATGGCATGTTTACGGAAGCAGATATCAGAAAAGAAACGATGGAGCGCACCTTCCAGAGAGGACGTCAGCTTTACGGCTATGGCAACGTGCAACAGATCCAGGTGACGGATGTGTATGTTGACAATAAAAAATACGAAAAAATCAAGGCATTTGTGCAGGGGAGCAGCTGGCGGTGCTATCATGTGGATATCACAGTGGATGAGAAAAGCGGATATATGGGCTCTTATCACTGCGAATGTCCGGCGTCAACGGAGTACAGCGGTCTGTGTAAGCATGAGGTGGCGGCGCTCCTGCGCTATATCAAGGTGAAGGAGGACCAGCGCAGGCGGCTTTCGGAAGCACCAAACAAAATCGTGGTGGAGCTGCCGCATAAGCCGACCTTGAACGAGCTGGAACAGAAGAAGCTGGTCACAAAGGGAGCGGGGCTGTTTGGACGTCTTCAAGGCATCCAGACGGAAGAGAAGGAGAAACGCCCCAAAACGGATATCGGTCTTTACCGCATTCTGGTGGGAAACGGCTTTGAGCAGCAGCTTCAGTATCGGCAGCAGGCGATGAAGGGGAAGGTGCATCTGGAGCCGCGTTGCCATGACCGATATAACGGAAAGGTGACAGTGGAGTTTAAAATCGGAATCACCCAGCATTATGTTCTGAAAAATGTCATGGAGTTTGAGGAGCTGGTGCGCACAAACGCCAATAAGAAGTACGGGGAGAAGCTGGAGTTTTATCACCATCTGTCCATGTTTGATGAAGAGATCGTTCCGCTGGTGAAATTCCTGATAGAAGTTGCATACGATTTTCGAACAAGCGGGTGAATATCGGTTCATCAGTATTACAGCAAAAATGATGTAAAGCGCGAGATTCCGCTTGTCGGCAGTCACCTTGACAAGTTTATGGAGGTAATGACCGGAAGGGAATTTTGGTTGGACATTTCGGATTACGTGGGAATGTACAGGCTTGAGGATGGAATGCCCAAGCTCCCACTGGAACTGAAAAAGGTGGAGGGTGGGATTACGGTAACCGCGCGCCACTTTAATATGGTGAAAGGCAGCCTGTATCTGTATACATATGATAGGGAACAGAAGATTATTTATCGCGTGCCGCTCGAGACGCTGGCAGCAGTGCTGCCCTTTATGGAATACATGAACAAGCAGACGGGAAAGGGCGTGTTTATCGCGGAAAGTGAGCTGCCGATGCTGTGCAGGGACTTGCTTCCCGACTTGTATCAGTGTTATCAGGTTGATGTAAAGGAGTTTGAGCCGAGCCAATATCTGCCGGAGGAGGTCAGCATAGCGATTTATCTGGATATGCCGACCGATGATACGGTGAGCTGCCGGATAATGGCAGTGTATGGGGAGGAACGGTATAATGTGACAGGAGTGTCAGAAAATATTGAAACCTCTTCTCTTTATAAGAGTAACAAAAATGTTGTAGCGCAGAAGCGCGACGTGCAGCGGGAGATGCTGGTGGATTTGGAAATCGGCGCTGTTTTTCAGGAGTATGATGCGTCACGGGAGCTTCGGCTGCTGTCCGGCGACAGTGATGTGATTTACGAATTTCTGACGGAAGGTATTGACCACCTGCATGACTTGGGGGAGGTCTTTATTTCAGAGGAAATGAAAAGGCTTCAGGTGATGAAGAAGCTGACCTTCACCGTAGGTATTTCCCTGAAGAGCGGACTTTTGGAGCTGGACATTGATTCGGCGGATATGCCTCTTGACCGTCTTGCGGAAATCCTTTCAAAATATGACAGGAAGAAGAAATACTACCGGCTCAAGGATGGTTCCTTTATAAATATGGAAGATTCCGAGATGAGCAATATCATTTCTCTGGTGGATGGACTGCGCCTGACGCAGAACCAATTGAAAAAGGGTACGGTTTCCGTTCCGAAGTACCGCGCACTGTACCTGGACAGCCTCTCCCGGGAAGACGGCGTTACATATATGCATAAGGACCGGAACTTCCGACAGCTTGTCCGCAATATGAAATCCGTGGAGGACTGCGACTATGAGGTTCCGCAGGAGCTTCAGCAGATTATGCGCGAGTACCAGAAGAGCGGCTACCGCTGGCTGAAGACGCTGCATGACAACGGCTTCGGCGGCATTCTTGCCGATGATATGGGGCTTGGAAAGACTCTGCAGATCATTGCCTTTCTTGCGTCGGAGTACGGAACATCCCGCATGGAGCAGGCCGTGGAAAGCAAAGCCGGCAGGACGTTGATTGTATGTCCCGCCTCGCTCGTGTACAATTGGCAGAGTGAGCTGGAGCGATTTGCCCCCACGCTGACCACCGTGATGGTGACCGGAGATATCGCGCAGCGCAAGGCTGCAGTAGAAGAGAGCGCGGAGAATGCGATTCTGATTACTTCCTATGACCTGCTGAAAAGAGATATGGAAAATTATGAGGGCATGGAGTTCTTCTGTGAAATCATTGACGAGGCGCAGTTTATCAAAAACCAGAATACACAGGCCGCAAAGGCAGTCAAGCTGATTACGGCAGGAACAAAGTTTGCGTTGACGGGGACGCCGATGGAAAACCGGTTAAGCGAGCTGTGGAGTATTTTTGATTATCTGATGCCGGGATTTCTGTTTGCGTATAAACAGTTCAAGGAGGAAATTGAGGCGCCGATTGTGGAGCAACAGAATGAAACGGCCCTGCTGCAGTTGCGACGGTTTATTACACCCTTTGTGCTGCGCAGACTCAAAAAGGATGTATTGAAGGATCTGCCGGACAAGCTTGAGGAAATCGTCTATGCCAAGATGGAGCAGGAGCAGCAGGAGCTTTATGACGCTGCTGTCACAAAGCTGCGACTGATGCTTGGCAAACAGACGGACGAGGAATTTAAGGAAAATAAGCTTCAGGTGCTTGCGGAGCTGACAAGGCTACGCCAGCTTTGCTGTAATCCGCAGTTGATTTATGAGAATTACGGCGGCGCGTCGGCCAAAGCAGAGGTCTGCATGGAACTGTTACATAATGCCATAGAAAGCGGACACAAGATTTTGCTGTTTTCGCAGTTTACGTCCATGCTGGAATTGCTTGTCGCGGAGGCGCAGAAGGAGGGAATTACTTTTTTTGAACTGACGGGGAAGACGCCGAAGGAGGAGCGAATCCGTATGGTAGAGGCCTTTAACAGCGGGGATACACAGGTGTTCTTTATCTCGTTAAAGGCGGGCGGAACGGGACTCAACCTGACGAGCGCCGATATTGTAATCCACTTTGACCCATGGTGGAATGTGGCGGCGCAGAATCAGGCGACGGACAGGACACACCGCATCGGACAGAAGAACGTGGTGACGGTATATAAGCTGATTGCAAAGGGAACGATAGAGGAAAAGATAGTAAAGCTTCAGGAGGCGAAGCAGGAGCTGGCGGAGCAGGTGCTCGGCGGGGAAAATATGGATAGGGCAACATTATCAAAGGAAGAATTGATGGAGCTGTTGGGATAAAAGGAGGATTTGAGATGGCATTGATGCATGTGGACTTTTTTTCGGATATTCTTGGGATGAGTGTAAATATGGACGTGATTCTGCCGCAGCAGACGCATGGGCAGATTGGCATGGAGGGTGTGGGAGCCGGGGAGCAGTATAAGACTATGTACCTTCTGCACGGAATGAGCGACGACCACACCATCTGGCAGAGGCGGACCTCGATTGAGCGTTATGTCAGCGATTTGGGGATTGCGGTCGTGATGCCGACCACGCATCTGGCGTTTTACACCGATACCACATATGGGATGCGTTATTGGACGTTTCTCTCGGAGGAGCTGCCTGCCATTTGCAGGGAGTTTTTCCCTCGTATGTCCCGGAAGCGGGAAGACACGCTGGCGGCCGGCCTGTCAATGGGCGGTTACGGCGCGTGGAAGATGGGCCTTCGGGCAAGTGATACGTTCGGAGCGGCGGCTTCCCTGTCCGGTGCGTTGGATATGGTGCGGGACTATCAGTGGAATATGGAAAAACGGCCGGAGCTGAAGCCGCTTTTTGAAGGCGTTTTCGGCAGCCCGGAGCAGTTGAAGGGCTCTGACAATGACCTGCTGGCGCTTGCGGATAAGCTGGCGGCACAGAAAAAGGAGCTGCCGCGCCTTTATGCGTGGTGCGGAACCGAGGACTTTCTGTACGAAGGCAATCTGGCTGCATGGGAGCATGTGAAGAAGCTGGGCTTTGAGCTGACCTGTGAGCAGTCCGAGGGCGACCACCAATGGAAGTATTGGGATGCGAAAATACAGGATGTGCTGCGCTGGTGGCTGGGGACTGGAGAAGATAAGGCTGTTTCGGAATAAGCGCTTTGCCGGAGCAACGCTCCGTTGCGGAGGGAATCCGCAGCGTTATCCGTCATGTCAATAAAAATGATTTGTTTTATATGTAAAAGGCACCCACATGTGAGTGCCTTTACTGCCCTTATGGCGTATATTGCTTTTCTCATTTTTATAATAAAGTATATGCGCCCAAAAGAATCGTTTGGTTCCTTTTATTTTGTAGCAGCAACATTATTATATGCTGATTTGAGCGTTTTATTCTCTTCAAGGAGATTGTCATAAGTTTCCAACATGAATTATTTTGATGGTTTTCCGGAATGGGTTCCATTAAGAGTAGAGAATGACAGTGGAGATACAATGTGCATCGGCATAGGGAACAAGGAAGGGTATGGTTTTACAGACTATATTTCTTGTGACGGATGTATGGCAAAACACGTAGAGGGGGAAAATGCGGGAGATGATGAATTTCACCTTTAATGAGGCGAATTACACAGACATTGTTAATCATGCACATGAATAAGGCAAGGAAAATAATTGAGAATTCGCAAGCTGAAGCGAAAAAACGAGAGAATGAAAAATATGTATTTTGATAAGTTAAAGAAGCTGCTAATTCCACCGGATAATATAGACGATATGGCAATAGAAAAAAATATTGAATTGGTGGAAAAACATTACAAACTTAAATTTCCCCAAGACTATATTCAGTTTATTACAACTTATGGTTCGGGTCAAATAAATGAATTTATTAATATATATTCGACGATAAATAGCGCTGCCTACTATGAAATGATAGAAAGCGAGTGCCGGTATTATCGTGATTTTAAAGAAAAATTTCCCGAGAAATATACATATAATGCTTTTCCAAAACAAAACAGATTGTTTCCTTTAGGGAGAACCGATGGAGGATGTTTAATGTGGTGGCATATGGCAATAGAACCTGAGAATTGGACTATTGTTATTTATGATGAAAATTCTTGGGAGAATGAAAAATTTGATATGCAACTATGTGAATTTATTTACAAATATTTTACCCGGAAAATCAGGTGTAAGGGGTTTCCGGACAGTCTTCTTGAAAATGACAGACCATGCTTTAACTCAAATGAATTTAATTTCAAAATGTATTGTGATTCATTTGTGCAAATTATATAAAATCCTGATATTTATCATGGTGGTATCGGGTAAGAGAGCAGACTTATTGTTACCAGGTTGGATTTATGATTAAATAAATAGCTGCATTTGAAATAAAAATGTTAAAAAATGGATGAAGAAGTGTACAAGAGAAAATTCAAATTATGGTTTTATCAGGTTTCGCATAGTGAAGCAATAATTAGAAGTCCTAAGAGGCAATTAGAGAAAACATATGATACAAATATAGATATATATTTGGGAGATATAGTTTACATGGAGATGCCTGCAATTATTCAGGAATTACGAATAATTAATGCAACAGTGGAAGATGTAAATTACTTAACTGAAAAATCAGGCAAGACTGTTTCAATAGAAAAAATAATTATTTTTATCTCCCAAGGAAAGAAATATTATGTTGTGGCAAGTATTATTAAAATTATGGAAAATGATTTAGATTATGGAGTTTTACCAATTCATACTTTTTTAGAAAGCAAAAAAGAGTAAGATTTTCCACTACAAAAACAGTAGTATTGCTGTTACGATGCCTGCGGACAGTTTCCGGAAGCTATGCCTATGATAAGGCAGGGAACAGGATACGGAAGACAGACGTGCGGGGAGAAATTGTGTACTTCTACAACAAGAAGAATCAGATCCTGCGCATGAACGGCGTGGAGGGAACAAAGCAGTTTGCTTACGATTATCAGGGCGGTATAATGGAAGAGAAAAATATAGTGATTGGTTTTGTCTCAGTAAGCCTGCAGATTGATTACGAGCTATTCAAGTCGATCTTAATGGAAAAAGGACCTTTTCAATGACTTTGGCTTATGTTTCAGGTGTAATGTGGACTAAAAATTTTGCATTTTTAAAGCAAAAGTTTCACAAATAAATATTGGTTTGGGTAAAGGAAAAGCATTCCATGTCTGCTTCACTTGTACCACAGTTATATCCGAATCTTACAGTATATTCCTTTATAAATATACTGATATTACTATTAAATATCTCAAGTGGTGTCATTATGATCTGCCGGGAAAATGTAGAGTTTTACAGTTTGTGACACGATGAAACAGATATTCAAATGATAGAAGATGGTTGTATTTACTGTGAATATTACCTATAATAAATTAAGAGTGGAGGTGTAAATTATGGATGCAGTGAGAAAAGAAGAAGTATATACAATAGAAGATATCTATGCTTTGCCGGAAGGAGAACGGGCAGAACTGATTGATGGTAAAATTTATTATATGACTCCACCAAACACAAACCATCAGAGACTTGTTCATTTCTTTGATAGAGAAATTGGCAATTATATTCAAAGCCACAAAGGTGAGTGTGAAGTGTTTCCTGCTCCATTTGCGGTATTTTTAATTGAAGATGATAAAAACTATGTAGAGCCTGATATATCTGTTATCTGTGATAAAAATAAGATTACAGACAAGGGATGTCATGGTGCCCCTGATTGGGTAATTGAAATTGTTTCACCAAGCAGCAAACCAATGGACTACTTCACAAAACTTTTTAAGTACCGGACTGCAGGTGTCAGGGAATATTGGATAGTTGATCCTATAAAACAGCGTGTCACAGTTTATTTTTTTGAAAAGGAGTCAGTAGAAGAATATTCATTTGGAACGGATATTCCGGTAGGAATATATAAGGGATTTAATATAAAAGTAGAGCAGTAATAAAACAGTATTTGATATGAAGCATTTGGATGATAAAATCCGGATGCTTTTTCTTATATTCGAAATTATTTTCTAGTCTGCCGATGCACGTCCAAAGCCGTGAGGAAGAAATGGGATATTAGGACAGAAAAATGTAAATATCACTATAAATACCTGTG
>CAMWYL010000126.1 GCA_947178465.1 uncultured Lachnospiraceae bacterium
TTCTTTCTTCTTCATATTAATTGAACCTCCTTAAAATTTTATAGCATTATTTATGTAAAATAAGTACTATCTTGGTTAATGGTTGTCAGCCCTTTACCGCGCCGACCATAACACCCTTTGTAAAATATTTCTGTACGAAGGGATATACACACAGGATGGGAACGGTCGCGATAACCGTACATGCCATCTTCACCGCCTTGTCGGGCGGCGCCCCGTTCATGTCATAATAATCCATCGCAACCTCTGATATCTTCGAGGTCAACAGGATAATGGAACGAAGCTGTATCTGTATCGGATACTTCTCCGGTGTCTTTAAGTAAATCATGGAGCTGAAATAATCATTCCAGAAGCCCACACCGTAGAACAGGGATATGGATGCGATAACCGGCTTCGACAGGGGAAGCACGATTTTGACAAAGGTTCCCAAATCCGTACAGCCATCCATATATGCCGCATCCTCAAGTTCCTGCGGTAAATCCTGGAAGAAATTCTTAATGATAATCATATTAAACGGGCTTATCAAAGCCGGAAGAATCAGCGCCCAATATGTATCATACAGTCCATATGCAGTATACACGATGTAAGACGGTATCATACCGCCGCCAAACAACATCGTGACGATGACCATATTCAGGATGACATTGCGTCCCCTGAAATGCTTTTTGGACAACGGATATGCAAACGACAGGGAAAATACCATGCAGAGAAATGTCCCCAGTACCGTCAATATAATCGAATTTCTAAGGCCCCTTAAGATATTCGCCGTGTTAATCGCATATTTATATGCGTTGAGCGACCATACCTCCGGTATGATAAAGAACGCCTTTTCCGTAAGCTCCTTATCGGTAGCGAAGGAACCTGCCACTACATATAAGAAGGGGAGGACCGTCGAAAGCGCTATCAGTCCTAAAACCACATATATAATAACATCTACTATTCTATCGCCAAGGCTTCTCTGAACCTTCTTGCCTGATTTTGATTTTTCTGCCAATACCTTCACCTCCTTAATAGATTCCGCTCTCGCCAAACATCTTGGATATCTTGTTCGAGCCGAGAACCAAAATCATTCCTACCACGGATTTGAACATACCTGCCGCAGAGGAGAAGGAATACTGTCCCTGCTTGATACCTCTGGTATAAATATAGGTGTCAAACACGTCCGCTGTTTCGATATTCAAATCGTTTCTCATAAGGAATATCTGCTCATAACCTGTATTGAGCAGACTACCGACTCTCAGAATCAGCATCATAATGATTGTTCCCCGAATTGCCGGCAATGTGATATGCCACATCAGTCTCCAACGTCCCGCGCCGTCAACCCGCGCCGCCTCATACATTTCCTGGTCAACACCTGCCAGCGCCGCAAGGAAAATAATCGTACCATAACCGGTCTCACGCCAGATATCCTGCCCTACGATTAATCCCCAGAAGGTAGAGCTTTTTGAAAGAATATCAACAGAACCGATCCCGACAAGATTCAAAAGCTGATTGATAATACCATCGGATACATTAAACAACTGATAGGTCAGACTGGCAACAATAACCCACGATACGAAATGGGGAACATATACCAGTGTCTGTACCGTTCTCTTGTATCCACTGTGCCTTACTTCATTTAAAAACAGTGACAAAATGATAGGCGCCGGGAAGTACAGCAGCAACTGCAGGATGCTAATGCCCAATGTATTTCTCAGCAAACGCCAGAAATCCGGTGTACTGAAAAATTTCCCGAATTGGTCAAAGCCTACCCATTTGCTCCCCCATATTCCGAGGAAGGGACTGTAGTCCTTAAACGCAATGACAAGGCCGCCCATCGGGACATACTTAAACAGGATAAAGTACAGAAGTCCCGGCAACAGCAACGCATACAGCCATATGTGCTGTTTAAAATACTGCAGATTGCTCATTCGTTTTAATGTAATTGTGCTGCCATCCGACAAGGTAATCACATTACTCTTTTTCTTTCTGCCAGCCATAAAAAACCACCTTTCTTTTATTAAATTTAAATAAGAATGAATTGCTATTATTTTCGAGGTGACGAAAGTAATACATAAAACACCTACAAGAATCTTCTTGTACAATTTGTATCCCTATTTTGCCCTCTCCCCTCAATTCATAGTGCAATTTTACACCTGCAATCTCAATAACGTCTATAATCATTTTATTTCCATAGACAATGACATCTGTTTTTATACAACCTGCACAAAAACGCAGTGTACTTTTATACCAATAACAAACAAAATAATCATCTTATTATCTGTTTTTTATCCCGGTAATAAGATGATTATTTTTATAAATCAGTAGAGTTTTCGGAACTTTCCGGGTGTCACACCTGTACTCTTGCTGAAAAAACGGATGAAATTCTGTGCGTTGGTATAATTAAGCTTCTCGGCAATTTCTGCAACCGTCAGCCCCGTCTCCGTCAACAGACGCTTCGCCTCAGAGAGCTTGTACTCTTCAACATAGTCACTAAAGGACTTGTTACGCTCCATTTTGAGTACCTTCCATATATATGTAGGATGGACACCCAAAGCCTCGGCACATTCCGTGAGCGAAAGATTCCCGTTTTTCTCCGCAATCATGCCCTCTATCTCCGCGAGCATCGACTCCGAATGTTTCTCCAGATATTCCAGTCGTTCCTTAATAATCGGATCAATAAACTTCCATTTGATATATCTGCGCTCACGGTCAGGCTCAAGCACCTCCAGAAGCTCCATGTATATCTTTCGCACGCCGTCCGGATACACCTTATGGAAATCAAGGCCGGTATCAACCGCCGTAAGCAGAATGTTATTGACAAACCGCAGCAGATGGACAATCATTTCATTCTCCTGTCCCTTGAGCCCGCACAGATAGAGATAGAAATCATCTGTTACCTGATAGCATTTCTGCTTATCCACAGCCTTGACAGCCGCCTTGATGTCCTCCTCGCAGCTGTGATTATACACACCGCCCTGTGAGGTGCTGCTTGCCAGATAAAAGTGGCAGTCCTCCATCTCTCCACCCTGCGTCTCCCCGTCATGTCCATGCATCGCCGTCTTAAAAGTCAGCGCGTTGATGCTTTCACGGTATGCCGCCCGGATATGATTGTACTTGGTATGATTCGCGCTGACGCCCATCATGATATGAAAGCCGCCCGCATTTCGCGCACAGTCCTGCATTCCCTGATAATATGCCTTTATCGCCTCCAGAAGCATATTCTCATCCTCCTCGGCAAAGATGGCAAAGATTGTCCCTGCATTATACACCGGAGGCATCCACGCCGTGGATTTTAACGAATCCGGCATCTCCTGAAGCAGCTCCAGGCAGATGGCGTCCTCATTCATCATATCCCCGACCTCCTCCGAGCGAATACTGAGAATGACAACCACCGTGGCGAAGTATTTCCATGGTCGGAGCTTCAAGCCCTTCAGATACTCCTCCCACTCGTCACTGTCAACCTCACCGCGCATCAGGCGAAGCTCGAAAAGCTCGGAAATCTTCTCCTGCTGCTGCCCGAGCAGTTTCTCGAGTTCCAGCTTATCCGCCTTCATGTTCCGCAGACTTCCTTCAAGGTAATCCAGCTCATTGCCCCCATAACTGTCAATCGGCCGGCTTTCATCTGCGCCGGAGACGCTTTTGACAAGCTTCCCAATCGGCCGGTATATAAAATAGCTGACCGCCAGGAACCCGAAAATCGCAAAGAGCATCAGGCACATGATCAGCCCGAGGAGAACGCTCTCTCCGGTTCGGAAATCCCCCACAT
This sequence comes from uncultured Lachnospiraceae bacterium, assembly GCA_947178465.1. GTDB lineage: Bacteria > Bacillota > Clostridia > Lachnospirales > Lachnospiraceae > COE1. The sequence continues at coordinate 3,746 of CAMWYL010000126.1, forward strand.
CATGGAATACATAGTAATGCCAGCCCAGCACATCCGACACCCGCACGGAGGCCATATAGGTATGCCCGTTTTCCTGCTGCCGCCCGAGCACCCCCGAATACAGTGTACCCAACGTCTCACAGGCCGTTTTACACTGTGGGACAAGCCCTGTATCCGTCGCGTATATCAGGTTGCCGGCTTCGTCAAGCACCACCACTTCCTCATATGCGCTCAGCCACTCACGGATCCATTTCTCCCATGTGGTCATGTTCACATTCGCAACCAAAAGCGCATAAGTATTATATGAGGTCGCCGGAAGGCGCATAACATAACTGAGCCCGTTGATATCCATCGTTACATGGTAATCCCTGTCATATACGGTCCGCACCCCTTCCAGCACAATGCGTTCCTCATAATTCCAATAATTCTTATGAGGGGCGCTTTCCTCATACAGCTTCAACACCCCGCCATAGTTCGTGGCATCATTTACCTTAAAAAGCCCTTTATTGCTCAGCACCCATCCCGTCCTGAAATTAACCAACGCAAAGCCTGACACATAATCGCGAAAAATGCCCTTGGAGCCCATATCGTCATAGGCCGATTTATATTTGCTGTAGTCCGAATAGCGCACGGTATTGTCAAGCATCCATTGGATGGAATCATCCGACACAATGGAAACATAGTACTGCATCAGGTTTTCCAGCCTCTCGTCTATCTGCGACACAATCCTGCTTACGGTATTATCAGCCTCACTCTGTGCACTTTCCAGACATTCCGCGCGGTAGTTGAACAGGCTGTACATTCCAAACAGCAGGACAAGCGTTGTCACCAACAGCAGTATCCATCTGTATATCGTCCTTTTATATGTACTTCTCTTTCTTTTGTGCTTCTGCGTTTTCCGCTCGTGCTTTTCAAGCATCTTCTGCACTTTCCACTCGTGCTTTTCAAGCATCTTCTGCTCTTTCCGCTCTCGTTTTTCGAGCATCTTCTGCTTTTCAAGCACCTTCTCTTTTCCCTTCACTCCCGCACTGAATTTCCTTTCTGTTTCTATTGGACCGAAGCCCCGACGGCATACACCTTAAGCCCGCCATACTCCGCCGTCAGCGGCGCCAACTGCCGGAACCCGATTTTCCCGCCGCCAAGCAGCGGTCCATAGTCCTGCCCGTTATCGCAAAAGCGGAAGATTTCCAGCGAATTAATATAAAACGCAATCTCGCCACCCTTCTTGAGCAGCCCCAGTTTATAGGGTTCGGTCACCTCGTCCGCATTCGGAATCGGGTCTCCTCCCTGCGCCACCAGATGAAAGCCATAGCTCTTACGCAGGTTGCAGGTATGAAATGCCCGCTCATCCGCTTCCTTCCTTCTATAATAAGAGACATGAAACGCATTGATATCCCCATGATGATACAACGGGTACTCTCCCGTGCGCTTTTGCAGACTCTCTGCAAACAAATCCTCCCCGTTTCTGCCCTTGGCCGCAAAAAAAAGAATGCAGAGCCCGGGCTCCTCTATCGGCATAAACTCCCATTCTATGTAAATATCGGCAGGGAATTCCACCGGACACCAAAACACATAGTTCGCCTTTTGCCCCGCAGACGCATCCATCACATTCTGCATTCGCATCCGCCCGTTGGGAAAGCTGATCCGCGCCTCTCCCTCAAGAATAAAATCACGGACATCCTCCTTGCAGGACAGTGGATTCTCATACAGCAGACGCATATTCTCCTTTACCGGCATTCTATAACCTCCCCTTTCGTTTCTCATTTTCGTTCTTAATTCGATCTTTAGGGAAACGCTGATTAAATCATTGCTTCCTTAGTAAAACTGCGCAAAGACAGACGCTCCTGCCACCGTAAGAATGCCCGAAACCGCAATGGAAAGGCTGCTCATGGCGCCCTCGGTCTCTCCCATCTCCATTGCCTTCGCAGTTCCTACCGCATGTGATGCCGTTCCTATCGCAATCCCTTTCGCAACAGGCTCCGTAATGCGGAAAATACCGCATATCAGCGGCGCCAGAACATTTCCCAAAACCCCTGTGATGATTATGACTGCAGCGGTCAAATTCACGTGTCCGCCCAATTCCTCTGACACACCGATACCGATTGCCGTCGTGATGGATTTGGGCAGGAACGTCACATAATCCGCATGGCCAAGCCCAAATGCCGCCGACAGCAGCAGCACACACAGCAGGCTTGAGAGCACGCCCGACACAATCCCCGTAAATATCGCCTTCCAATCCGACCTTAAAAGCGCCAGCTTCTCATACAGCGGCACGGCAAGGCAGACCGTCGCGGGCGTCAGCAGCCAACTGAGGTACTTCGCGCCGGAATAATAGACATCATAGTCAATACGTCCCACCACCAGCGCCGGTATGGTCAAAGTAATCGAAATCAGCAGTGGATTAAACACCGCCATGCCCGTCTTTTTATTCAAAAACCAGCCAATGCCATAGGAAAGTAAACTGACCGTAACGCCAAAATAAGCAGAGTCCGCTACCATCCCCGCCATTTACTTCACCTGCTTTCCAATCGAATGCCCTTTGTGACGCTTCTCCCAACGCAGTACCGCCTGTGTCGCCCGCCCCGCCATTGCCATAACCACCACAAGGGAGACTACGGTTATCACGGCATAAGCTGCCAGCCGCGGGCGGATAACACCCCATGAATCCATAAGCCCCACCGCCGCAGGGATAAACATTATGGGCATTATCTCTATCAGTAATGCCGCTGTCTCCTTCACGTCAGACAACTTTAACACACCCGACACCAACGCCAGAAGCATAATAACAAGTCCGTAAATGCTTGCCGGAACCGGAAGCGGAATCATACCATGCATCAGCTCCCCGATAAACGAAATAAAAATAATAATTCCAAACTGCTTTAAATATTTCATGTCACTCTCACATTCAGTCAAGCTCTTTCTCAAAGCTGAGAATCGCGCCGGTGTGGGCGTCTACATCACAGGAGTATTCCATGTTCCCCACCTTCCACTCAATCTCATACTCACCGCGTCCGTCATCATAATCAAACTCGCACTTCAAATGCAGGACATCCGCCTCAGAAAGGCCGGCATATTCCAATGCAAGCTGTTTTGCCCTCTCTTGCGTAATGACCTCTCGCTCTGTGATATGGTTAATATTGTCACCCGCATGCTGAAAATATTCCGCATCAGAATCATAAGACAAAACCGCACCCGTCAGCGCGTCTATGTCGTAGTCATACTCCGTAGTGCCTCTGTGAAATTCCACATCATACTGCCAGCGGCCGTCATCAAACTCCAGATGTGCGTGCACAAAGCGTACCTCCCCCGCACTCAGACCGGCGTGGTCCAATGCTGCCTGTTTCGCCGCTTCCACACCGATGTACTGCGCATCCGCTCCGGTCTGTGTATCTGCACTGTGTGTCTCAGCGTTCCGGTTCCCGCCCGCCGCCTGCGTGCCCGCACTGCCGCTCTGTGTGTTCCCGGTCTGCACAACATGATTTTGCAGCTCCATACTCTGCGCATCTACAGCCTGCGTAACCTCCGCCGGAACCGTCGCGATATTATACTCCCTGTTCTCGCAATTCATGGATATAATCTCTCCCGTCACCGCATTCACGACGTAATCGTACTGCGCATCTTCGCTGATAAATTCAATATCATATTTGGAACCGGCGTCATCCGTATCCAGATGAACCCGCACAAATCTGACATTCTCCTCTGAAATGTCTGCGTTTTCAAGGACGACGGCCTTCGCCCGTGCGATTGTAATGCAGCTGCCGGATTCGTTTTTTACATCTGTCTGTATCCCCTCTGACGGCTCTGTCGCGACAGGCGGCATCGAAGATGATTCAGCCCCACAGCCCGCCAAAAGCGTCAATATGCATCCCGTAATGACAAGTTTCTTTCCTCTAACCATTACTCCTCCCTTCCGCCGCATAACGGCGCACTTTCTGCATTCCTAAGCAGGGAATATGTTCTATAAGGATTATAAGGAATTTGAGGCAAATTATCAAGAGGGAGGTTTTGCCGTATCACGTCCGTAAGCACCGGAATATCAGTCCTCGCGGCAGTTTCCCTTCTCTCCGTGGCTGCCGCAATGATGTTCCCGGGCCCCGCAACTGTGCTCTCCGCAATTGTGCGCCTCCCTATGGTGTGCACACACAGTGTCGGGGTCATACGACAATTTCCCTGCTATCAGCGCCTTCACCGCATCATCCGCAGCTCCGAAAACCCCCGGATACAGTTCAATCCCCATCTCAGCAAGCGCCGCCCGCGCACCACCGCCAATCCCGCCGCATATCAACGCATCCACCGCGTAATCTCTCAAAAAACCGGCCAACGCACCGTGTCCCTGACCGTTCGTGTCATAAACCTCGGATTTCAATATTTTACCGCCCTCTACCTCATAAATCTTAAAATACGCACTATGTCCGAAGTGCTGAAATACCTGTCCGTTTTCATATGTTACCGCTATTATCATTTTTATAATCCGCCTTTCCTCAATCTGCAAGTCGGGTCATCAGGCACAACCTTCTTCCTCCGGCTCAAAGAGCCACGTCCTGATATCCGACTTTTATTACTTTCTCATTACACAACTTTATGCCCGGACCATTCTCATTATCCCAAGTACAATCAAAGCTTATTCCGACACCTCTTCCGCTTCTCTCCGTTTGATAGGGGATTTTTATTCCGGTCAATGTAATGGTCCTAA
>CAMWYL010000127.1 GCA_947178465.1 uncultured Lachnospiraceae bacterium
TCTGGGCCCCGATAAAAGTGGCAAAACTACAGCAGGATATTCACTTCCCTGCGACTTATGGATCGTAATCGCATAGGCAAGCTCCAGCTCGGCAAGCCCCGTTATAGGATACGTCACTCTGCGCATATCGTCAAATTCCACTACCACCGTCTTGGCTGTTTCGCTGATTTCTCTTATTATTCCAACGTCCCCGTTAAACACCCCTTGTCCGCTGTCAACCGGGATACCGTACTTGCTCACAACCTCCCACGTCATCTGATAATTGTTCTTCGTCTGCATCACCTTATCGCCCACACGCAGAAGACCGTCTCCGTGCGCCAGCTCCGGCTTTTTCTCCGATGGCGGATTCAGATACTGCTGGAGTATCTTATTGAGCGTCTCCACCCCGAGCGCCCCTTTGCGCATCGGTGTAAGCACCTGTATATCGTAGCTTCCCGCATTGACATACCTCGGCATCTTCTCCGTAATCAGCAATATCATATGCTTATATATCACGTTGACATTGCTGCGTTCCAGGAAAAAGAAATCACGGCTCTTATTGTCAAGCGCTATTTCCTTTCCCTCGTTGATAAGATGCGCGTTGACCACAATATCGCTTTCTCCAGCCTGGCGGAAAATCTTGGACAACACCACCATCGCAAAGCTGTCGCTCTCTATCAGATCCTTAAGCACCTGTCCCGGCCCTACGGACGGAAGCTGATTTCTGTCTCCCACCATGATCAGACGGGTTCCGGGTGCAATGGCCTTGAGCAGCGATTGGAACAGATAGATGTCGACCATCGACATCTCGTCAATGATAACGACATCCGCCTCAAGGGGATTCAGCTCATTGCGCTCAAAATGCGCGGCCGACGAAGTCTTTTCCTCTTCCGCCACCGCCCCGTTCAACTCAAGCAGACGATGAATTGTCCTTGCCTCAAAGCCGGTCGCCTCAGTCATCCGTTTTGCCGCACGACCGGTCGGCGCCGCAAGAAAAATATCCATTCCCTCTGCCTCAAAGTATCGGATAATCATATTGATCGTAGTTGTCTTGCCGGTTCCCGGGCCGCCTGACAATATAAAAATCCCGTTTTCTATCGCCTCAAGAACCGCCTGCCGCTGCAGGGCATCCAGCTCCATGCGATTCTCGTCCTCAATTTTCTTCAGCTTTTTTTCAAGCTGCCCACGCTCTGTCAGTGTCAGCCTGTCCGCGCCCTCAAATGCCTGTCTCAGCTCTCGGAGCATCCGTGCACAGTTCAGCTCCGCGTAATAGGCCAACATGCCGTAAATGCAGCTTACACCCTTTTGAGGCTCCTTTATCACAAGCTTTTTATCTATCGCAAGATTTTCTATCTGGGGCGCTATCTGCTCCGGCGTCAGCTCAAGAATCGACGCGGCCTTTTCCAGCAGCTGCTCCCTCGGCAGATAAATGTGTCCCTCCGCCCCCGCCTGCATCAGTGCATATAATATTCCGCTGCGTATCCGGTAATCGGAATCCGTGTGTATCCCGATTTTGGAAGCAATCTCATCAGCTATGCGAAACCCGATGCCTGCCACATCCTCCGCAAGCTTATATGGATTTTCCTGCATGATCTTATACAATCCCATCCCGTACTGCTTGAATATCTTCAGCGCGAGCGTGTTGGAAATGCCGTATTTCTGAAGAAAAATCATTGCCTCCCTGACATCCCGCTTTTCCTCTACCTGCTCCGCAATCTCCCGCGCTTTTTTTTCACTGATTCCTTTTATCTCCGCAAGACGGTGCGGCTCCTCCTCGATAATCCGAAAGGTATCCTCCCCAAAACGCCGTACGATTCGCGCCGCCAGCGCTGCGCCCACGCCTTTTATCGCCCCTGATCCCAGATATCGTTCCACCGCAACCGAATCCTCGGGTGCAACGATTTGAAAGCGCTCCACCTTAAACTGCATCCCATACACCGCATGCTCAATGTAATCTCCCTGCGCCTCTATACATTCGCCTTCATCAAGATGCGTAAAAATACCGGTACAGGTCACTTCGTTCTCACCTGCCATCAGATTTATCACGCCGTATCCGTTCTGAGGATTTTTATAAATGATATGCTCCACAAAGCCCTTCAGTATTTCCAAATATCCGCTCCTCCTTATTGCCTGTTCGTACAACAATACAGCCGACCCATCATTCCCGGGTCGGCTGTATTGTTGTAGGACTGTATTGTCGCTTCATTTGTTCATATAAGGTCTTTGCCAATCCAATGCCGTCTCCTTCCGATACCTGACTGCATAACTGCTGTACCGCGCTATCCTTGAAGTAATCTACCATCTTAGAGGCATAATTGTCTTCTTTATCCGAAAACACCTCAGCGGTCTTAAGCATGGCATTAAATACCTGTTCCACAAAATAGGATTCAAACTCTCTGCAGGCATTCATCAGTTCCTCATCCGAAGTACCGCTGTCACTAAGCTTATTCTGAAGCGCTTCCTTCCTGCTGTCTGCCGCCTGTGTTGCCAGATAATCCGTATATACGGAGCTTACTCCACCTATATCCATCTGCTCTCTCCAATCTTAGGTACCATCTCACCTATGAAACCAAACTATCGTTTTAACTGATTCGCCTGCTGAAGCATTTCATCGGAGGTCGTAATTACCTTCGAATTCATCTCATACGCTCTCTGCGCCACGATCAGGTTTACCATCTCATCCGCAATCTGGACATTTGAGCCCTCAAGGTAGCCCTGAATCAGCTTACTCTGTTTCAAATCAGCATTCTCGGATTCGTTCATCGCCTCTCCGCTCGCATCCGACTCCGAAAACAGGCTGTCGCCCTCTTTATTTAATCCCGCGGGATTGTTAAACTGCCATAACCCGATAGCTACGCCGAGACTCTGCGGAACATCGTTCTCACCCGGATAATACAGCACGCCGCCGTCGCCAATCGTCACCTTGCTGAGCACAATATCATCATCCAACACGATCGTCTCCCCCTCCGTGCTGAGCACCGGCAGTCCATCCGTAGTCGTAAGCGTAAGTCCCTCCGGACCGATTGAAAAGACAAGATTACCGTTTCTGGTATAATATGTATTGCCGTCTGCTCCCCGAATGCCAAAGAAGCCTCTTCCGTCAATCGCGAAATTCGCCACCCCGGGCGTCTCCAGCAGATTTCCCTGCGTAAATATCGAGGTAATCGAAGAATTTCTGACGCCAAGCCCAACCTCCGCACCGATAGGCTTATCTTCCATATTCGCCGTCGTGCTCTTTGTCTGAATTGTCTGGTATAAGAGCGATTTAAACTCCATAACCTCGGTCTTATAGCCGGTTGTATTGACATTTGCAAGATTATTTGCAATGTTATCTACATTTAACTGCTGCGCTATCATACCGGTTGCGCCGGTCCATAAAGATCTTACCATACTTTAGTCCTCCATCTTACATATCGCTCAGGGTCATTGACTTCTCTAACGTTTCATCAAAGGTCTGCAATGCCTTCTGGTTCGCCTCATACTGCCTTGAAATGGTAATCATATTAACCATTTCCTTTACCACGGAAACATTTGACATCTCAAGATATCCCTGATAAATGGACGGGTTCTCGGAATCAACTGCCACCGCGCCCTCCTTTGTATCCCACATGGTCTCGCCATAATGTGTCAGATAATTTGTATCCTCAAACTCTGTAACCTTAATGGTCGCAACAAGATTACCATCCTGGTAAATACGGCCGTCCCGGTCGATAACAGTATCCCCTGCGACAGTCGATATCTGAATGCGGTTATCGTCTGTACCAAGCACATAATCTCCGTCCTTGGTAACCAGATAGCCGTCTCTGGTCAGCGTAAAACCGCCGTCTCTGGTATACTTCGTGCTTACCTCACCGGCCTTGTTCGTGAACTCTATATTGAAAAAGCCATTACCGCCGATTGCCAGATCAAAGGTATTTCCGGTATCCCGAAGAGAGCCCTGTGAAAAGTCGGTAAATGTCTCACCGATCTTCACACCGAGGCTCATACCACCCAACCGCTTCGGCGTATTCGGATTCTCCGACAAATCCTTAATCTTTACCGCCATCACTTCTGAATATGCCTGACTCGTGGAGCCTTCCTTCTTAAAGCCCGCAGTGTCCGCATTTGCCAAATTGTTGGACATGATATCCATTCTGTACTGCTCGTTGAGCATTCCCGTATAGGCTGTGTATAGACCTCTAAGCATATGTTCCTCCCGTTAATTTATTCTCTGTTGTTTCTATATAATATATATTGTATTGCCATATCATTGTATCGCAACTTAAATCTCTTCTCTGTAGCCGGCAAGAAACTCCACATATTTTCCGGTTCCAATCGCTACCGCGGTCATGGGATCCTCCGCAGTCATGGTGTTTATTCCGGTTCTCGACTCGACCAGATCCTCCAGTCCGCGAAGCAGACTGCCGCCGCCGGTCAACACAATGCCTCTGTCTGCAATATCTGCCGCAAGCTCAGGCGGAGTCTTTTCAAGGACACTGTGAATCGTATCAATAATCTGCGAGGTCGTCTCCCGCAACGCCTCCTCTGTCTCCTCCGAGGAAACCTTAATCGTCTTAGGCAAGCCCGTAACAAGATTACGGCCCCTTACATCCATGTAATCCACCTCTGCCCGTTTAAATGCAGAGCCAATCTTAATCTTAATATCCTCCGCTGTTCTCTCACCAATCAGGAGATTGTGCTTCTTTCTCATATAGCGCACGATAGCCTCATCAAAATCGTCTCCCGCTATCTTAATAGAGGCGCTGACAACCGTACCTCCCAGTGAAATCACCGCAATATCGGAAGTACCTCCCCCGATATCCACAATCATATTGCCACAGGGCTTGGAAATATCAATACCCGCTCCGATTGCCGCCGCGATGGGTTCTTCTATAATGGAGACATCGCGTGCCCCCGCCTGATACGTAGCATCCTCAACCGCCTTCTTCTCTACCTCAGTTACGCCACTCGGAACACAAACTGCAATACGCGGCTTACGAAAGGTTTTCTTCCCGAGTGCCTTCTGGATGAAATGCTTCATCATCTGCTCCGTAACCTTATAATCAGAGATAACGCCCTGACGAAGCGGCCTGACTGCCACAATGTTACCCGGGGTTCTTCCAAGCATCAGTCTTGCATCCTCCCCGATAGCCTTTATTTTATCTGTATCTCTATCAAACGCTACTACAGAAGGCTCCTTTAATACGACACCCTTCCCTCTGATATAAACGAGTATACTTGCAGTTCCAAGATCAATTCCGATATCTGTGTATTGCATGCTCCGTACCCCTTTCTATTCATTAAAATGGAAAACCATGTTATTCATCCTTAGCTTATCCGAATCTGTTCCGACAAATCAATCATCTACTCAGGTAGTTTACCCTATTCCAGACATAACTATTAAAACATACTAAGTCATTATAACCTAATTCGTCCATTTTTCAAAGGGGTTTCATATTTTTTTTACAATAAAACTTACAGATGCCCCAAATAGCGCAATTTGGGCATATATATTCCCTATGAATATTATATCGGCTTCTTAAGCACAATACTTTAGCCCTTCGTTTTAATTTTCAGGCGTACTTCAAGCTAGGCGTTGTTACGCGCCTTATCCAGCATTCGCCTGACATATTCTCCCGTATAGGACTTCTTGTTCTTTGCGACCTGCTCCGGCGTTCCCTCCGCAATCACGGTTCCGCCGCCGTCACCGCCCTCGGGGCCGATATCAATAATATAATCTGCTGTTTTTATCACATCAAGATTATGCTCAATCACAACGATCGTATTTTTTCCTTCCGCAAGCCGCTGCAAAATCTCCACAAGCTTATGCACATCCGCGAAGTGCAGTCCCGTTGTCGGTTCGTCCAAAATATAGATGGTCTTTCCGGTGCTCCTGCGGCTGAGCTCCGCGGCAAGCTTGATTCGCTGCGCCTCGCCGCCTGACAGCGTTGTGGACGGCTGCCCCAGCTTCACATAGGACAATCCCACATCGTTCAGGGTCACTATCTTTCTTTTAATTGAAGGAACCGCATCAAAGAACGGCAGCGCCTCCTCCACTGTCATATCCAGCACGTCAAAAATACTCTTTCCCTTATACTTTACCTCCAGCGTCTCCCGATTGTAGCGCTTCCCCTGACATACCTCGCAGGGTACATAGACATCCGGCAAAAAGTGCATCTCGATCTTGACAATGCCGTCGCCGCCGCAGGCCTCGCAGCGCCCGCCTTTCACGTTAAAGCTGAAACGGCCTTTGGTGTAGCCCTTTGCCTTTGCGTCCACGGTGGCCGCAAACAAATCTCTGATCTGATCAAACACACCGGTATAGGTCGCCGGATTCGAGCGCGGCGTCCTTCCAATAGGAGATTGATCAATGTTAATCACCTTGTCAAGCTGCTCCGCACCTTCTATCTTACTGAATTTCCCGGGAATCGTGCGCGCGCGGTTCAGCTTCTTTGCAAGGTACTTATATAAAATCTCGTTTACCAGCGAAGATTTCCCTGAGCCCGAAACACCGGTAACACAGGTAAATACTCCCAGCGGGAACTTTACCGTAATGTTCTTGAGATTATTCTCGGCAGCCCCCTTTACAGTCAGCCAGCCACCGGGTTCACGTCGGCTCTCCGGCACGGGAATCCGCAGGGTTCCTTTTAAATACTGTCCCGTAACGGACTCCGGCACCTGCATGATCTCTTCCGCCGTGCCTTGCGCAATCACCTCTCCGCCGTGTGCGCCGGCGCCCGGACCGATATCAATTACATGATCCGCCGCAAGCATGGTATCCTCGTCATGCTCCACCACAAGAAGCGTATTCCCTAAATCGCGCAGATTTTCCAACGCATTTAACAGCTTGCCGTTATCCCTCTGGTGCAGCCCTATGCTCGGCTCATCAAGAATATAACATACTCCCACAAGTCCGGAACCAATCTGCGTTGCAAGGCGGATGCGCTGTGCCTCCCCGCCCGACAAGGATGCAGTTCCCCGCGACAGGCACAGGTATTCCAGTCCGACCTCCTTCAAAAATCCCACACGCGCCTTAATCTCCTTTAGGATTCGGTGGCCAATAAGCTGCTGCTGCTTTGTAAGCTCCATTGTGCCCAGAAAGCCATAGAGGTTCCCAATGGACATTGAGGTAATCTCATGGATGTTTTTGTCGCATACCGTTACCGCGAGAGAGCTTTTTTTCAATCTTCTGCCATCGCACTCCTTACAAGGTGTAATGCGCATAAAGGTCTCGTACTCCTGCTTGGAGGCCTCCGAAAAGGTTTCCTTATACCTGCGCTCAACATTCCTGATCAGACCCTCAAACGCAACGGGATACCGCCCCTCTCCGCGCTGTCCTTTGTAATGAACCGTGACCTCTCTGCCGTTTGTGCCATGCACCAGTACCTCCTGCGCCTCCTCGGAAAGCTCCTCAAACGGTGTGTCCAGCGAGAATCGATACTCCTTGCTCAGAGCTTGTAAAATCGCGTTTGTAAAACTTCCCTTATCCATACAGGACTGCCATCCCGGGACGGTAATCGCCCCCTCATTGATGCTCAGGCTCTTATCCGGAATAATCAAATCAATGTCAAACTCCATCTTATAGCCGAGTCCGAAGCACACCGGGCAGGCGCCAAACGGATTGTTGAAGGAAAAGCTGCGAGGCTCCACCTCATCAATGCTGATTCCGCAATCCGGACAGGCAAAGCTCTGTGAAAAGTTCAACGGCTCGCCGTCAACGACATCCACTGTGAGCAGACCGTCGGATAACGCCATGACATTCTCCACGGAATCGGTCAGTCTCCGCTCGATTCCCGCCTTCACGACAAGACGATCCACAACGATTTCTATATTATGTTTGATATTTTTATCCGGCTTTATTTCCTCCGAAAGGTCATAGAGGCTTCCGTCAATGCGTACCCGCACATACCCCGAACGCTTCGCACGGTCAAGCACCTTGGCGTGCTCGCCCTTTCTGCCCCGCACCACCGGCGCAAGAAGCTGTATCTTTGTTCCTTCGGACATTTCCATAATCTGATCCACCATCTGGTCAATGGTCTGCCGCTTAATCTCGCGTCCGCAGTTCGGGCAATGCGGTATTCCGATTCGCGCGTACAGCAATCTGAAATAATCATAAATCTCCGTGACCGTACCCACCGTAGAACGCGGATTCCGGTTCGTGGACTTCTGGTCAATCGAAATCGCGGGAGACAGTCCTTCTATGCTCTCCACATTCGGCTTCTCCATCTGTCCCAGAAACATCCTCGCATAAGAGGAAAGGGACTCCATATATCTGCGCTGCCCCTCCGCGTAGATGGTATCAAACGCAAGGGAGGACTTTCCGGAGCCGGACAGGCCCGTCAGTACCACAAATTTATTACGGGGAATATCCAGACTGATATTTTTCAAATTGTGCTCGTTCGCTCCCCTGATTCTGATCGTCTCCCCC
>CAMWYL010000128.1 GCA_947178465.1 uncultured Lachnospiraceae bacterium
CAAGTACCTGTTGCCGTTGGATATTCTTCTGACGGTAGGCACTGCTGCCTTTGTGTGTTATACGAAGGACCGGGAGAAGGATGGCAGGGCAGCCTGTAAGGCTGTTCCATGTACGATTTTGGTTCTGTATTATGTAGCCTGTTTCATAAGGGGTATTATTCGGTATGAAAACCTTAACGCGGCAATATATGATACATTTTTACCGGGAAGGACAGCCTGCGTAGGGTTGGTGGTTCTGATTGGGTGGCTGTTATATGAAAAAACAGGTTTACTTTCTGATAAAAGAACAGGCGAGGGGTATCTCAAGAAGCAAAAGTTCGGTTTGGAAATTTCGGTTGCAGGTCTGGTCATTGTGACATTTTTCCTATGCCCTACATTTGAAACATTACTGACCAATATGGATGAATTTTCTTTTTCGTTAAGCTCTGTATGGTATCGGTTTATTTTTGTGGGGATTTTGGGATGGGGAGCAGGGATTGGTTTTCTGTTATTGCTCAGCGAAAAGAAAAGAAAGGTTTTCCTGGCGACGGCATGGATTTTATCCATTGGCGCTTATCTGCAGGGAATGTTTTTGAATAATCGGTTGTTTTTAATGGACGGGAAGCGGATGGAATGGAGTGACCCGTTCAAGCTGGGCAATTTGTCGGTTTGGTGTGCTGTATGCGTGATTTTGGCGGGCGTGTGCTTGTGGCTGAAAAATGCAAGGTGGAAGCTGATGACGATGGTGTCCGCGGCATTATGCCTGATGCAGACAATCGGCGTGCTGTCATTAATTCCGTCTTATAACATGGGGGCAGGGCAGGAAACGGACATTGACCGGAACTATCTTTCCACGCAGGGGTTGTTTGAAGTGGCATCAGAGGAAAACGTAATCATTATTGTGCCGGATACCTTCGACGTGGATTACATGGATGAGATACTTGTGCAGAATCCGGATTTTTTGGAGCCTTTAAAGGGCTTCACCTATTTTCCGGATATGGTTTCCCGGTTTCCCAGAACAACGCCCTCTATATCATATATGCTGACGGAGGAAGAATACTTTTATGAAATACCGCAGTCAGAATATGCAGATACTGCTTTTTCCCGGTGCCCATTTTGGAAGCAGCTTCAAGAGAACGGATATCAATACTATTTTTTTGAATATGAGCGAGATACCATAGGCGGTTCCGTGCTAAAAAGCGCCGCAAATTTTGTGGAACAGGGTACGGTTATTGACAAACGGATTTCAACGGCGGGATGCGCGGAAACCATGCTCAGGATTGGGAATTACAGGCTGTTTCCTTACTTTTTGAAGGATTATTATATTTATACTTCGGGAGATATTAACCGCCTTATTATTAAAGAAAGAACCCTTGCGATTCCGATATATGAGGCGGATGATGTCGGGTATTATCAGGAATTAAAACGCAATGGGCTGAAGGTGGCGGAGGAAGACAGGGCGTTGCGGTTTATACATATGGACGGTGCACATTCGCCATATACTATGAATGAGTTCGGAGAGCGGGTTCGCGAGGAGGACAGCTCACGTATGCAGCAGTGCATGGGAAGTATGAACATTGTTTATGAATATCTGAAATGTCTGCAGGAAATAGGGGCTTACGAGCAGTCAACGATTATTATCACCGCGGACCATGGGGAGAACTATATGTCAGAACAGTTGGAACAGAATACAAACCCCATTTTGTTTATTAAGCCCTATGGAGTGGGAGCAGACCGGGAACTGCGGATATCGGATGTATATGCGTCCCAGAATGATTTATTACCAACCGTCTGTGCCGCATTGGGATTGCAATACGATATAAATTGGGGAATGGATTTGCTGGATACCCGGGGAATGGATAAAGAACGGGTGCGGTATCATTACTATACAGTCGTTGAGAATACGGTGCAGACAAAGGTCAGGACTTATAAAATAACAGGGAGTTCGCTGGACTTTAATAATTGGGAGGCAACGGATGAATACCGTGAATTTGGGAAATACCATTAAAAGGAGTTTGTGATGTTAAGACATGCTTATTTGATTATGATCCATAAAGACTCATTGGTACTGAAGCGCCTGTTGCAGCTGTTGGATGATGAAAATAACGGTATATATATTCACGTTGACAAAAACGCCGGGCATGTGGAACCGGATAAAATACGGGGGCTGACGCAAAAATCGCCAATAAGCGTTTATGGGAAATATAAGGTATACTGGGGGACAAACAGCATTACGCTTGCAGAACTGTTTTTGTTAAAGAAGGCGATAAAAGGAAAATATGATTATTACCATATTCTTTCAGGAGCAGATTTACCGATAAAATCAAAACAGGAGATACAACAGTTCTTTGAGAAGAATAACGGAAAAGAATTTATACATTTTGGCACCCGGCAGTATCAGAGGGATATCGCTGAGCGTTATAATGTCTGGCACTTTTTTTCAAAGCAGTTGGGTAGAAAGAGGGATAAAAAGTTCTGGGTAGCTGCAGAGACTTATTCGCTCGCTATTCAAAGAAGACTTCACATAGACAGAACAAAAAAGACAGACTATACTTTTTACGGAGGCGCTAATTGGTGCAGTATCACACATGCGTTGGCAGAATATATTACAACAAACGACAGGAAGTACAGAAAAGCATTTCGTTGGACCCAGATTAGTGATGAAGCCATATGGCAGACAATCATAATGGATTCACCCTTTCGGGAAAATCTATATAAAAAAGGTTTTGATAATGATTATCGTGCATGCGCACGGTATATAGACTGGGACAGGGGGTCGCCCTATGTGTTCAGAAAAGAAGATTTTGACGGCTTAATATCGTCGGAGTATATGTTTGCAAGAAAGTTTGACGAAGATACAGATAGTGAGATTATAGAAATGATATATAGAGCAGTGGGAGAAGAAAGTGGGAAATAAACCGATTATCGCAACAGAACTGTTAAAGGGACAAGGGCTTGGAAATCAGTTGTTTTGTTATGTCACGACAAGATGTCTTGCACTACGGAATAACTGTGATTACAGCATCTTGGGCAGTGAGACGTTGGCCAATAATATTCACAGTCAATGCGGGTTATACTTTATGGATTTGGAAGTTGGCATTCCTGCCCAAAAAGAAGACTTCAAAAAGGTATACCATGAAAAAGAGGACAGGCTTTATATTGCTAATTCCAAGCATGACATAGAGCATGGCGCTTATGTGGCAGGAATAGATGAAGCGCTTCTGCACATGAAGGAGAGCGTGTTGGTCTATGGTAATATGCAGGCGGAAGATTATTATCTGACCTATAAAGAGGAAATCCGTCAGTGGCTTACGGTAAAACCGGAATATGACTGTTATGAGTACAGTCAGGACGATTTATGTATTATTCATCTTCGCTGTACGGATTATATGGACTCGCCGGAGTTGTTCCTGAATAAACGGTATTGGATAAACGGCATGAACAATATGAGAAAAATTAACCCCAACATGCGGTTTATGATTATTACCAATGACGTGAAGGAAGCGGAGAAGCTGATTCCGGGTGTCAAGGCCTATAATTTTGACTTGGCGAAGGATTATTCGATTATAAAAAACGCAAAATATCTGCTGCTGGCCAATTCGTCTTTTACGTATTTCCCTGCTTTTACGAGCACAACGGTGAAGTATATTATCGCGCCGAAGTATTGGGCGAGGCATAACGTATCGGATGGTTATTGGGCATCGGAACAGAATATTTATGAGGGCTGGACTTATCAGGACCGGAAGGGCAGACTTTTCAGCGCCGCGGAGTGCAGATTAGAGCTGGAACAATATAAAAAAGAATCAAAAACCTATGAAAAGCTCAACACACCGATGTCAGAACAGGAAAAGAGTAAGGCATATCGAAAGGCAAAAAGATTTTATAACAGGTACAAAATCAGGCATTATTGGGATTCGGCAAAAAGAAAGATCCGGATGGCTATAAAGAAGTAAGGGAGACCGGATAGGATGAGCGGGGAACAGGGCAAAAAATTACAGCTTCCAAATGTGACGCTTGTGGCGATGACAAGCGTGAATATAAAGGCGACCATCAAGGCGATGCGGTACAGTATGCGGGGGATAGAATTCGGCGACGTGGTTCTGATTACGCACAAAAAGCCCTTAGGTTTACCCAAAAGCATACGTTACAGCCATACGGACAGGCTCAGGGATATTGACGCGTTTAACTATAAGATGGTTTATGAGCTGGGTGGTCATATCAAGACGGATTTTGCGCTGATTGTCCATGCGGACGGCTTTGTGGTGCATCCGGAACAGTGGCGGGATGAGTTCCTGGACTATGATTACATCGGAGCGCCGTGGCCCCTGCCGCCGGAGGGCGATACGACCACCTACAGGGATATTTACGGGAATATCTGCCGCGTGGGAAACAGCGCGGGCATTCGCAGCAAGCGGCTTATGGATTTTCCCAAGAAAGCGAATGTTCCGTGGACAGGGGAGTATGCCTATGGGAAAATGTGGTATTATGAGGACGGCTTTATCTGCTGTAAGATTCGGCATTTGCTGGAAGCGGAGGGAATGCGGATTGCTCCGATAGAGGTCGCAAAATACTACAGTCATGAGAAAATGATACCCGAGGTAGAGGGGATTACACCGTTTGCCTTTCACAAGTGGGAGGGGACAAACGCGCAATATCCGAATTTTATAAAGGAGCCGTTTGTAAGGCGGTGTAAAAAAGCAGTGAGGAAATTTCTTTCTTAAAGCAAACGATTTTTAAGGCAGATGTTGTTATGAAAGCGGGCTAAACGGCGATTGAAAAGTAGGAGAACGTATGGTTTACGATTGTTTTCAGTTTTTTAATGAATTGGATATCTTGAAAATCCGGTTAAATGTCTTGAACTCCGTGGTGGACAGATTTGTTATCAGCGAGGCGACAGAAACCTTTTCCGGGCTGCAAAAGCCGCTGTACTATGAGGAAAATAAAGAAATGTTTGCTGAGTTTGCGGACAAGATCATCCACATTGTGGTGGATGACACACCCAAGGGAACTGACTGGGGCACACATGAGCGGGATACGTTCCAGAAAAATGCAGTCACAAGGGGATTAAAAGACTGTACGGATGAAGATATTGTGATATTCAGCGACCTTGACGAGATACCAAATCCTGATAAAATCCGGGAAATCCTGAAAGACTTCCGGGACGATAAAATCTATCATTTTGCGCAACGGCTCTTTTACTGCTATCTGAATATGGAGGAGGTTTCCGGGAAGCTCTTATCCTATGCGGGCGAATTTGAGGGTGTGACGCGTAAGAAATGGATTGGTTCTAAGATGCTCAGCTACAAGCTTCTGCGGGAACAAAACCTTCTGCTTGGAGAGCTTCGTTTCCCCGAACGGAAGGAAATCGGCATTCGGGTGGACGACGGCGGCTGGCATTTTGGCTATATGGGCGGTCACGGAGAGAAGGATATTCGCAAGCGCGTGCAGGAAAAGGTCGTATCGGCAGCGCATCAGGAGTATAATTCAAGACATGTGTTGTCACAGGTAACCGATCAGATTAAGGATGGGAAGGATATCTTTGGAAGAGATGCGCAGTTTGTCCGCTGTGAGATTGACGAGACCTTTCCTCAGTATATCCGAGAGCATCAAAAGGAGCTTGCCTTCCTGATTATGCAGGAGGAAAAACCTGTGGTAAGGGTGGTCCGCAGAATAAAGCTTGCGGTAAAGAATGCAGCCTATAGCACTGCTGTAGGTATCAAGCGGATTGGAAGGAAGTTATTAAGGAGATAAAAATGTCAACGGTTCCGAAGATTTCGATTTGCATCCCGACATATAACAATGCGGACGAGGCGGAGCGGCTGCTGCAGTCGATTGCCACGCAGGAATACAAGGATTATGAGGTCAATATTTCCGACGACTCGACCAATGATGAGATAGAGCGGTTGATTAAGAACTATCCGGGTATCAATTATATCCATAATAAGAAGCCGCTTGGACATATCTTTAACTGGAATGCCGCAATTAAAATGGCAAAGGGTGAGTACATCAAAATCATGTTTAGTGATGACTGGTTTACCGACAGTGGCAGTCTCGGGCGCTTCGCGACCATGCTGGACGATAATCCGCAGGCCGGTTTTGCTTTTTCCGGAAGCAGACAGGTGATGCTTGACGGGCAGGATGCGGACAACATGCAACATGCGAACAATATGCTGTATATGGTACAGGAAGATAACGGGAATGCTTATTATGACCGCCGGGCTCCGGAGGAATATGTGAGCCGGCTCAGACGGGACTATCGGTCATTGTTTATGAGTAATCAGATTGGTGCGCCCAGCGCGGTAATATATCGACGGGGGGATTTTCTGACCCTGTTTGATGAGAAGAGCAATTGGGCTTCTGATGTATTTCTTTATTTTGAGTTGCTCCAAAGGAATTCGCAGTTTGCTTACACGGAAAAGCCGCTTGTCTCCATCGGTGTACATGCCAATCAGTATACAGAGAGCTTTTCCGAGAAGGATATGCGCATTTATAATGATTACAGATATATGTATACCAAGTATCATTTGAAGGAAAGCAGAGAGTGTAGGGAATATTTTGCAGGAAGTTATATCGTCAAATATCATAAGGGCTTAAAGGAAGCGAAAGCGCTGGGTATTGGAGCAGAGCTGTACTTGAGGAAGTATTTCGTGGAGTTTTGGAAAAGTATTCGGTGCTTTGTTGGACATCGGTGGGACTTGCTTCGTACCGGAAAAGCAGTATAAAGGCATGGGAATAAAGGGAGGATTTAGACTGTCATGGAGAACAGACTGAAAAATATCGGGCTGTTGTGCTTTTGGACAGCGCTTATCATAGAACTGATTATTGTGATTGTGGACAAAAGTGCATATACTAATCCATATGAGGGGCAATTGTTCCGGCTGACCTTTTTGCTGTTTTGTGTTAAAGTTGCGACTACAAAATACTCGAAGAAAGAATGGGGATGCATTCTGCTCTTTGGTGCTGTCGCCGTGATATCCTATTTCATCAATGAACGGGATGAGGCGGTAAGGGCCGTGGTATTTGTTGTGTCGTGCAAGGATGTGGATTTAAAAAAGATGCTTCGTGTGATATTGGCGCTGACGTTTGTGGGGAGCGTGATACTGTTTGTCCTTTCGGCGTCGGGGATATTCGGAGTCTTTTCGCTGACCACCGATTTTGGGAGAGAAAGAGTGGAAACACGATACTGCTTTGGAATGGGGCATCCGAATGCTTTTCAAACAATGCTGTTTATGATGAGCTCCGTATATATTTATTTGCAGGGAAGAGATATAAAGCAGCTTCCTCTGTTGCTGATAGGGATAGCGAATATAGCAGCGTATTTGTTTACAGATTCCAACACCGGTCTGATTGTTATGATGGCTGTGATAGCAGGCATTGTGTTGCTCAGATATGTGAAGGCGCTTGGTGAAAAACGATTGGTATATATTCTGGGGGCTGTTGTAGTTCTGGCGGTGGTCCTTTTTTCCATATATGGCTCCCATGTGGGCAGTAAAACGCCTTTTATGTATCGATTGGACTCAGCTTTGAACGGCAGATTTCAGTCTGCATACAGAATCAAGACCGCACGCGTTGAGAACTGGACGCTTTTTGGAGACCCTGATAATGTGGAATACTTCGATCAGGGATTTATCCGGTTGTTTTATTGGTATGGGATTATTCCCGCGATTGTCTGTATAGGAGCGAGTCTGTTTCTGATAAGACAATCCTATAAGGCGGGGGATTACTGCCTGTTGGTTATCGTGGTCGGGTATGCGGTTCTGTCAATTATGGAGGCGCATCTGATCTCGGTATATCTGTTGCGCAATTATCTGTTGGTATGGCTGGGGTATTATTGGTATCAGCCGTTTCAGGAAAAGCAGGAATATGAGGGATATTTTTGGCAGGTGAAGGGCCTGTTGGGAAGGGGATAGAGTATGAAGCCGGTAAGTGTAATCGTAGTGGCTTATAAATCGGCAGACACCATTATTAGGACCTTGGAGAGCATTAAGGATCAGACCTATGAAAACATGGAATTAATTGTATCCGACGACTGCTCTCCGGATGATACCGTTGCGGTTGCGAAGCGATGGATAGATGAAAATAAAAAAGCGTTTCGATCCTGCAGGTTGGTCACTACACAGCATAATACCGGCCTTCCGGGGAATATTAACAGGGCGCTGCGTCATGCAAACGGTGTGTATACCAAGCTTCTTGCGGCGGATGATTATATGACATCGGACGCAATTGAAGAATACGTGCGCTTTTGCGAGGAGAATCCCGAGGTGATGCCGATTGCGAAGGTGCAGCTTTTCTCGGAGGAGAAAACAGATTATTCGGCGGTCCGGCAGTATTGTGACAGATGTTACTCGTTGGAAGGGAATGGG
>CAMWYL010000129.1 GCA_947178465.1 uncultured Lachnospiraceae bacterium
GAGCTCCGCACTTCCTTCAACCGGCTCGACAAGGTAATAATTATCATGTATCTCTACTATCGTTGCCTGAAATGTTACCGTATCATTTGTTTCGCCGTTACAAGCCGTGAACGAAAACAATACCGCAAGCGACATAAGTATGCAAAAAAACTTTTTCATTTTCTGTCTCCTTGAAATTTTTGAGGACACTACAGCCCCCGATTTATTGAATTGTCAACCTCATCATCTTACCACAAATGCATGCGCAAGTCAAAAACCTCGCGGGAATAAATACCATTTCCATTTCACATTCACTCACATTTTAACATGAATTTCTTTTGCAATAACAGCCTTATCCGCAACACTGCTGTTCATTCCTTCATTCTCCATTTGCGCCCAGTCATCAAGATTATCAAAAATGAAGATATACAGAGTGTCTGTTTCTTTTCCTTGGACAGCAAATCCGGCCCAGCCTGCCATTTCCATATCCGGGTGAAGAATTTCCCCATCCTGATTAAATACTATGGTATAACAGGGTTCATAAGACCACCCAATCATCTCGAACATCTCTGCGTCTGTCAGATCAGGATCTTTTGAAAGCAGCTTTTCTCTCATGTCATCCGTCAGCTCGCGCTGTTCTCCCGGTGTTGTTGTATGGACAATCACCTGATATGGGGATACCACTATATTATCAAGCGTAATATTTCCTGCTTTCTCCCCCACTTCAATCGTCTTCACATCCATCCCGTTTACCTCAAACGGAAGGGCAATATTCCAGTTGCCATCCGTCCAATGAGATGCGGATATTTCTTCGCTGTCCAACATTCTGTCATCGTCATAACCAAGGCCGTCTACATTCAGGTTAAGTTCGCCGCTGCCTGAAACGCTCTCCGCAAGGTTCAGCTTCAACATACCTGCAAATGTGTGGCTGTCGATTACCTCTCCCTCAAACGTGTTTTCGAGCAGTTGAGGTGAATTCCCATTAATGCTCCAGGTTCCGCTTATATAAAATCCCGCGGCTGTCCGGTTATCCGCGACATTCATACCTGTATAGTGTTCCGGAATATGCGTAAAATCCGCGTCTTCCGCTTCAATATTCACCGTGAGGAATATGGAATATCCGTCACAGTAAACTTCCGATGCCGTCACTGTGATTCCTTTATCAGATACGGAATAGTCCGATGTATCCAAATTGCCCGCATGGTCCTCATTCGTCAGGACCGTTCCCTTATCCGTATAATCACCGGAATAAGTAACCTCATCTTCAATCTTCTCAAAAATTTTTCCAATCACCGGAAGCTTTGCCGCAAGCGCCGGATTAAAATACCCCAGTCCGCCAATTCCGATAACCGCCGCCGCAATTGCCGCTGCAACTGCTTTTCCTATTTTACCGAATTTCTTCATTTTACCCTTTCTCCTCCTATGTACTTGGATTTCTCTGTCACTAATTTCAGGAGCAAGGGCTTGCTTTAAGATTTGATTCAATTTTTCATCTGTCATATCCTATCGCCTCCAATTTTTCCTTTAACTGCTTCTTTGCTTTCCGCATTCGGCTCTTGACGGTTCCTTCCGGCAGTCCGAGAATCTCAGATATCTCATTTATCTGCATATCCGCCGAATAATACAAATATATTGGTATTCTGTACTTCTCCGGCAGGGCTGCAACCAATCCCTGAATCATATCTGCCTCATTTTGCCGCAAAACAATATGTTCCGGCGAAGCTTCATTCTCATAATCGGACAGCTCATATCCCTCATCGGACAGCTCATCCATACTGTCAATCGGAACCAGTCTCATCCTGTTTGCATATTTTTTCTTCTTATTTTTCCAAAGATAAATTGAAGTGGATAAAGCGTAACTCTTTGTATTCTGCGTAAAGTCCAGCCTTTTCTTTTTCTCCAGCAGTTTGAGCATAGTGTCCTGATACAGTTCGTCTCCGGTTTCTGCGTCTCCGGCTGTCATCCTGCAAAACCGCAGGATATCCTTTCCAAACTTCAGGACAAACTGCTCGAATTCATCATTATTCATAGCAGCCATCCTCCTTCTTCTTCTTTCAAGTCGACTTGCAAAGATTTGCCCTTGCACTTATATATTGTCATGGCTTGGGAAAAAGTTTTCAGTTTACTTTATATTTTATAATTGTAAAAGGTTTTCGGCAATCAGTACACCTTTACAGCAAAGTACAAGCCTCCATTTAGAATCAATTTATAGCCAATTGTCAATTCCAATTATGAAACCAAACTGAATAACAAACGCTGTCACGCTTCGCGAGCCAGCTTATTGTAACAAAAACAGGCATTGCCGCTTCTGAACCGAATGGCAATGCCCATCTTCATTTTTGTTTCTGTATCTGCTTTTTATACCCGTCAATTTAATCTTTATTATCTCCATCTTTTTCTTTTTGTTTTAGCAATCAAAGCAGCACTGCTTACCACAAGCAACAAAACCGCAATTACGCCTATTGTGTCCATATCCATGTATCCTACCTCCTGCTTCTTCTAAGCCTACTTGCAAATATTTACTCTAACACTTAAATATTGTCATGGCTTAGGTAAAAGTTTTCAGATTTTCAAAATATTATATCCTTCCTTGTAAAATGGGACTTAAACTTCACTACCCATTTGTGTCTTTATTGAAATCAAACGTCTTCTGCCTTCAACCTTAACCATATTTTCCAATTCCTTTATTGCATCTTTGGCAATCCATATCTGTGTTTTATTACCGTTATCCAAAAGTTCATGCGCAACCAAAAGTGCTTTTTCGTTATAATCAAAATCTCTTTTTCCGATTTCTTTTAAAGCCCATGCCACAGCTTTCTTTATATGCTCATGCTCAATGTCCTGCGTTTCTCTTATCAATTTCAAATACATATCCAAAGTATCATTTGACAGTTTTTTATCATGTATGGCAGATGTAGCTATCAATGTGTAAGCAGCACGTTTTTTGTAAATATGGGCAGAGGTAATCCATTTATAAACAAATTCCTCATAGTCCTTCATTTTGGATATCAGATTTTTGCATAAATGATCACACAAATCCCACGAAACAAATTCATGAATGTCTTAAAAGAATATTTTTGTATATCCTCCATATAACATATATTCCCAATGTACTTTCAAGTAAAACACAAATAATTCCGAACCAAAAAAATATCAAACAAAGTATCCCTGTTGCCACAAATACCAAGGCACATTTTATATATAACTTTGATATTTCATTATTATATCCCTGAATATCTTTCACTTTTTCTTTTAAGCTCTTATCTCCTGCCCAAAAAGTAAGGGGTTCTCTACTATTTTTATTGTAATGCCCCATTACAAACAAAGGAAAGGCACATAAAATACAACAAACCAATCCAACTATTCCTTCCATAATCACAATTCTTCCTCCCTCCGCTTAGTCCTGCCTTGCTGCCTGTAATCTATCCTGTGGACGGATTGCTGTCGGCACTTCTTTTTCAAGTTGTTCCCTTTCCGTCCTCCATGCTTTGAGAGCTATCTTTTCTCCCTCTGCAAGTAACATCTTCAAGTCTGCATTACCCCCTTTGAAAAAATACATAACTTATTCACGAGAAAAAGTGTACCATGTTGGAAATTTTCTTCCCACTGCGATACACTTTGTAGCTCTGAAAATACCTCTTACGAAATACACATTAATATCAGTTAATCAATTAGCGGGACAATCTCCGGCATGAGAACATTTTTGAACTCTTCAATCATCCGTTTCCTGAATTTGAATTTAGGCAGCGCCTCTTCGTTTTCTTCCTTATAGGCCGCATAATCCGCACTGTCTTTTAGTTTATTTTCATTTGCCAGTTCACCATCGCTGTAATGAAAGGCTTCATACTTGACATCTTCAAAATCCAGATACCATTCTTCAGCATATCTCCTGATTTCCTCGTCAATAACAGCATAGCGCATCCGGTTGATAATCACAGAGATATCCTGTCCCAGGAATCTTTCTCTGTCTGCTTCAATATCCTGCACAACCTGCGTAAGCAGCATACTCAGCGTTGGATTATCGCCCGCAAATTCTGCTATAATCTCCCTAATGGTTCTTATTCCGGTTTCAAATTCGACCTCGTCAAAATCGTTTTCCGTCTGATCTAAAGAATCCACAACCCCCTGCAGCAACTCCACAATATACTCAAAATCAATCCTTAGTTTGCTGTAGGCTACTAAATCATAATCATCCCATACAGGTTCTTCGTCAGGATCGGGATCATTGTCCGGCCTTTTAAGCTCTTCGATCACATTCTTGTACATTGCGGCATAGTCTTCATATTCGCTTTCAGAAAAACCGAACTCATCAAGTGCATGTGGCTCATATACCGAAAATGATTTCAGGTGTGCAAAATCGTGATCCAAGGCCCTGAAAAGATGAACAAACGCCTTCTTTTGTTTTCTTGACAGACCTGCTATGTCTTCGGATGTCTGCGCCAGATTACGGATTGTTTTAAGGGATATGGAAAAAGATGTTTTCACATCATCCCAATCCTCCGCAATAGGATTGCCATCACCTCCGCGCGAATATAGCCTGAGTGCTGTATTAATTGCATCTTTATATTCTTTTGGAGCCTGAAATGTCACAATCTGCCCATACTGTTTATGGTCATCAAATAATCTGTTGGTACGTGAAAATGCCTGAATGATATTTTGTGGAGCCATGGGCTGCCTGTCAATAAACAATGTAGACAAACAAGGGGCATCAAATCCGGTTAAAAGCCGATCAACCACAATTACCAAGTCAAGCTGCTGTCCCCGATCCAAGTATTTCTTCTCTTTTCTTGCCAAACGCTCATTGAGATTATTGTTGTAGGCATTAATGGCATCAATCTGATAGCTGCTCCCAAACATTTCATAATAATCCTTTAACGCCTCTTTCATTTTATCCTGATTCACAGTGGAAGCTTCTTCATTTTCCGACAGCGAATAGGTTATGGCAAACTTAGGGAAATCAGGCAGTGCTTTATGTACGGTATCGCTGATCTTAAGCTCATCCTTCCCCTCTTTCACCTTCTTCAGCAAATCGTAATACTTCTGTGCTCTTTCAATCGAACTGGTTGTTAATATCGCCTCATAGGTTCTGCCTTTATCATTGTTCATGCCGAATTTGTCATATGACTGATTCAAAATGACATTCAGAACTTTCCGCATATGCTCTTCGGTTTCATATACCTTTTTCGCATCATCGGCACTTAAATCTTTCGCCCCAAGATTTTCAACCATGAACCCCAAAACTGCCTCACCATGGATGGCTTCTTTAATGGTATAACTATGCAGGCACTCTCCATACAACTGCTCTGTGGTCTGAGGCAGATCGCCCTTCTGTTCATAGCTGTTTTCCTCAAAAATCGGTGTCCCCGTAAAACCATACCATAAAGAATTGGCGAAAAACCTCTCAAGGTCTCTTTTGGTTTGAGGTGTTACAGCCCTGTGGCATTCATCTACCACAAAAGCAACCTTTAGGGATTTAATCTTTTCGTACCGCTTGGTTCCTTCCTTCAGCCGCCGATTTACCATAATCTGCATTTTCTGTCTGGTGGTTACTATCATCTGGCGGTTTTCATCCGCCATTTTTTCTATAAGGGAATCGACATAGTCCGTATCATCCACATCGATCGTATCGTTATCCGCATATGACTGGAAAGCCATTTTCGTCTGCACATCCAAATCCTTTCTGTCAATGAGAAATACTGTTTTCTCGATTGCCGGAATATCCATCAGCAGATTTCTTGTCGCCTTATAGGAAGTCATCGTCTTCCCGGAACCTGTCGTATGCCAGATAAATCCGGATTTACCCTGCTTCGATGCAGCCCGCATCGCCTCAATCGCATGAATCTGGTATGGGCGCAATATCAAAAGTTTCTTTTTATCATTGTCAAGGACCGTGTATCTGGCAATCATCTCATGCGCTTCCGGTATCTTAAGAACTGCACCAGCAAACTCAATGTAATCGCAGACAGGATGATTTTCCTTATCAAGCCACCCTGTGATAAATTTCTTGTTTAATTCCGTATCCCTAGTGACGTTTTGTAGAGGATTTTTTAATCATATCCCCCATTTACATTTTGATAATTAGTAAAAATAACAGAACTCAATACAATAGACAAAGTTTTGATAAACGTATTAAAGGTATTTAAGTATATTTCAATAGACCTTATCAAAAGTACATCCCAACAAAAGTAAATTTGACAAAAACTATATATCGATTGTAACTTTATCTCTATCTTCTTTATGTATCACTATGCTAATATCTCCATGTAGTTTATTTTTATAAATTTTAAACATGGCTGATATAATCATCAAAGACTCTACATGTGTTAATCCTGTTCGCGAAAAATTTGTCCCCATTAAGGGCACCACCAATTCATATCCTTGTCCATGCTCATCATAGAAATCAATAAGACTTTTTATTACCTTTTCAAGATTTTCAACAGAAACATGTGCGTTATTATTTTCGTCAAAATCGCTCAATGCCAATAGCAGAAAAGTATTTTTGCCAACTCCTTTTACGACTGCTACCGTCCCCAGATCGTAAACTTCCTTCTTTCCGTTCTCCTTATTCTGAAGCGTTTCTCGGGGAGTCTTTCTTTGCTTATTTAAACATGTACAAATTGCATCGTCAATATACTGAGGGTCTTTTTGGTGTTCGCCCATCTTTTTTATCCACTTGCCATGCAGCGTGTTTGGCGATATGAGCGGTTTGTCACACAATGATATGTCTTCGCTCACAACTGTATCAAAGGAAGAATTTACCGGAATTACATACAGTCTTTCCTGTTTGTGCCGCAAGTCAAATCCTTCCTTTAACAAATCTGCATATCGTACTTTGATTGTTCCCGATAAACTCTGGCAAATAATTTTTTTCCGATAAGGACTGCAAGAATACCCTATAGCTGTTAGCGACAGCAATAAAAGGATGATGATTAAACAGACTGCTTTTATGTATGGACTTTGCACATGAAAATCATCCCATGTCACAAACACAAACAAGATTGTCACAACAGTTGCAAAACCACCAATTAACTTTAACCATAATTTATATGCATAGCGCAGGTTTTGCTTTAGTATTTTAAATATGTTAATCCCCCCTGTTTCCGATAATCCTCACTATGTAAAGGTCCTGCTAGCATTTATATAAAGAAATAGTTTATATATGGATCTTTGCTGTCCTTTTTTACCACCATATTGACTTCCCTGACTTCTCGAACATCTTTCTTTGTCTTGGGTTGTTCCAAGATGTGCTGCACCTTAACTTCATAAAATACCTCCAACCCTCTGAAGCTTTTTAACGTTTCCCGTAGAACCTCAGGTATCATGATCATGATTCCTTTGATTTCATTGTCGTAAGTTTCATCATTAGCCGCAAACAGACTGACTTTTGCTGCTCCCATGGAATTTATGAGCATATACATGCCGCTGTAAATACGCTCAATATCTGTTTCTGATAAAAACGGGAAAAAATATCGATACAACACCGTCTTCAGATAATAAATAACAGTGTATTCGACAAGCCTGCAATATTTATCCTTTTGCATACCATTTATTTCATCAAATTTTGATAAATGCTCTTGTATTTTTCTATCAAGCTTCTGATAATAAATCTCCATAAATTTTTGTCGGGCTATACGCTGCAGTTCAGAAAGCTTCTCATCATTTGCGGTACTCTCAAATCCAAAATGTGTTTCCGTCTGTTCCTCAGATACAAATAATGATGACAAAGCAAATGTAGCTGGACCGGAACTCCCTATGATCCCAACCCGGAAATAACTGTGCTCGTCTGATTCGCCAGGGTTCTCGCGCCATAAGATGAGCTGCGCAATTTCCACATGTATCCCTTCCCGTGTAAATTGGCAAGTATAGTTCTTCTCAGTATCGTTCTTATTAAAAAATATTTCCTTGCCCTCACCGGTCAAGTTAAGCCTGTCACATTTTGCGCATACATGTGTTTGCGGATGATGTGTAAATATCCCGGAATCGGTATGTATGATTTCTCCAGAATCATTTTTTCCAATCTGTGCAAAGCCCTTAAACATCTTCTCGCAGTTAGGATAATACTTTTCTGTATTCCTCTTTTGAAATGAGACTCGCTCATGAATTATATTAATATCTGTCATATCCTTAAATTTAGACGGCGCATCCTTGATTCGCTCATAAATATACTGAGAAAGGTTTTTATCCAATGGCTGCGATTCGCTCCCCACGCATATAAAGTTGAGCTTTTCCGCACCAGAAGCCCCCTTTTCCGCGGAGGAAATCAACGAATATTCCCCGATAATCTTTCTCTTAGACAGATAATGGGACAGTACGGACACTGTATCAAAA
>CAMWYL010000130.1 GCA_947178465.1 uncultured Lachnospiraceae bacterium
GTCATCATCCGCGCCCCCCACGCATAAAGCCTTTCCAAATTCTCAATTCTCCCCTTACAGCAGCCGCCTTCTTCAATTGTCAGAAGTGCAGACATTTTTCCCTGCTTTTCGTTATTCAGAATATCATCATATGTTTTTGCGACACAAATGTCATTTTTGTTTTTCTCAAGCTCCTCATAAAATACATCAATCAATGCCATTACATATTCAAACGGATCCATATCCCGCTTCAAATCGACGAACATCGCGAAGTTCTGCAACAGGTATCCCGATTTTTTCATCTTCCGTATATCTACATGCAGTTGATTTTCCAAAAGCGTCTGCGCATTATCCGTTCCCCTGCTGTCCCATATCGCGGAAATCGTGTCACAGTGCATATCCACAATTCGCATATCCATCCCTCCATCCGTTTTATTATACGCCAATATCCCCGCCTTGGGCAACATGTATTATTTCAATCGGCCTCCACCGAACAACAGAAAATATACTTTGAGCTTAAAATCCCCGCCGCACAAAGCGACAGGGATTTTGATCGGTATACCGCAAAGCCTTCTCTATTCTGTTTTTCCTGCCTGTTCCCAAAGCTGTACCTCATAGGGGTTCAGAATACCCTCACGCTCTCCTTCAAGAAGCGTATAGGTCCCATTTAACCGGTAGTTCTGTTTCTCACCCGTATGATTAATAACAAACAGCCATCTCCTACCGTCCTTTTCCCGTGTCATCATCTCCACACCGGCATCAGCAGTTCCTAATGCCTGTACGCCACTCTGTCGGATCAGGTACGCCATCAAATCCGTCATTAACGCCTCGCCGGGCTCCGTTCCAACATACCATACCGTCCCCTTCTCATAAGCGTTCTCCGTGATTGCAGGTGTCCCTTTGTAAAAGCCTGTCTGATATTCCGCAATTGCGCGCGCGCCTTTCAGGTCTATAATATCGCACCATTTCCGAATCTCATATGTGCCTCCGTCATACAGAACGCTTCCCGTCGTCTGTAACAGACAGTCATACTCCGGCACCTCAATGCCGCAGATATCACCCAGCTTCCCTGGCAGTTCACGGTCCGTCATACAGATATTCGCTGCGTCCTTCACCCCGGTGCGCATCGTCAGCACCAGCTTCCCGCCATTCGCCACATACTCCGTATAATGCTGCTCCAGCTCGGGTGTCATCAGATACTGCAGCGGCGCTATCACAAGCTTATACTGCGACAAGTCGTCCGTATCCTGCACAAAATCTACCGGTATCTTATTGTCATAGAATGGCTTATAGTATTGATAAAGCTGTCCCACATACCACAATTCCGGATGATTGGGCTGTATCCGGAGCGCATAGTTCTGTCTGAAATTATGGACAATCGCCACCTCAGGCTTGGGCATACTCCCTTCAAATACATCCATATGCTTTGTAAAGCGGTGCGTCAGCGTCTTCGCTTCTTCATAGGTTCTTCCCGGGTTGCCGCTATGCCCCAATATTCCGTGCCAATACTGCTCCGTCCCCATGGCACAGGTGCGCCAGCGGAAAAATACAACGGCATCCGCGCCGTGAGCAACGGACTGCATTGCCCACGCGGACATCTGTCCGGGCTCCAAGGCTCTTCCCATAATCTCCCAGCCCGCCATGCCTGACTGCTGCTCCATCATCCAGAAGGGCTTCTTTTTATAGCTTCTGATCACATCATGCGATGCCGCAAGCTCATGCTCCGGCTGATGCGGCTGCTTCTGCCAATGACCCGCGGGATAGATGTCGTTTGAGACAAAATCCAAGAGCTCGCCCAAATCATAATAATTTACCTTATCGTCAAAGCACATGTAATTGTGCGTGATAAAATGCTTCGGACAATTCTCCCGGATAATATCCGCCTGCCACTTCGCAAAATCCACAATCAAATCGGAACAAAAGCACTTCCAATCCAGCATTGCCGAAGGGTTCTCGCCAACCGCGGTAATCAGCGGCGTGCTGACCTGTGAAAAACTGTTATACCCCTGACTCCAGAACGCGGTTCCCCATGCGTCGTTTAAAGCTTCTACCGTCTGATACTTGTCCGCAAGCCATTTCTGAAATCTTGCTTTGCAGGAATCGCACATGCACAAATCCCCATGCGAATTCCCAAGCTCATTGTCAATCTGCCAACCGATAACATTCGGATTATCCGCAAACCTTTGTGACATTGCTGTCACAAATCGTTTGATATGTGCACGGTATGCCGCATTCGACTGACAGTCATGGTGTCTTCCGCCAAAATGCCTGCGCCTTCCCTGTCGGTCTATGGGCTGTATCTCCGGATTCCGCTCAATAATCCACGCGGGCGGCGCCGCCGTCGGTGTTCCGAGAACGGTCTTGATACCATAATTTCCAAGCAGCGCAACCGCCTCCTCCAGCCACTCAAAATGAAACTCTCCCTCTCTCGGTTCCATCTTAAACCATGAGAACTCCGCCATTCTGACAACCTGCACTCCCATTTCCTGCATCAGCCTCGCGTCTGTCTCCCAACGCTCGCGCGGCCAATGCTCCGGATAATAATCCACCCCAAAATGTATTCCCATCGCTATACCTCCTTGCTTTTATTAACGATTGATTCAGACCTCGCTTACCTCTCTGTGCGGACGATGCCCGCAGCTCTTCTTCTCCGTGCAAAAACCTGCCACCTCACACTTTGCGACAAAATAATGTGCGACCAGATACTCCCATTCCGGCGAATATGCACGAAGCGCATCCATCAGGTCTCCCATAAGCTGCCGGTACTCCCAATATGCCCGCGTACAGAGCCGCTGATGCGACATTTCAATCAGATTGCGGACATTTCGCTTATCTACAATTCTTGTTGTCATTCCAAGCGGAAGAAGCATGGCGCTGTCCTCACGCGGAACACCCAGCTCATTCTCCAATGCGCTGCATGCCTTTGTAATCGCGGCCATCGCGTCCTCATACACCGCCTTTGCCTGTGCATTCCCCGCAATTGCCGGCGGAACAACATAGGAAAACTCCTTGTAATTGATGTAGCGCGTGCTGGCCTGCAGCCGTGTCGGCGCGCCGCCGATATGGGTATACCACTCCCGGATAACCCGCGCGGAATACCCATCCAGAATCATTTCAACATTCACATATTCCATGACACGGTGATGTCCTGATTGAATGCAGTCAATACCCCGCCTGTAATTCTTCTCCGCATCCGTAATATCCGCGCCCCAGCATACGCCCGCACGCTCTCCCATCAGCGAAATCGGGTTCTTCGGTGTCTCCTTCAAAATCGTAATTGTTCCCATTCCATTCTCCCCGTCCTTCGATAGCTTTTCCCCAAAGTCTCACAAGGGATTCCATCCGAGAGTATCGTATCCATCTGAGAGGACATTATTTTGAATTAAATTTCCCCTCCGAAATGAATATCTCCATATCCAATTTCGTATCCTTACCACCGACAAGCTTTATCCTGTTCTCGCCTTTTTCCAATTCCAGCGTGACGCTCTCCGCCTCCTCCATGGAAGACTCCGTTGTAATCTCCGCGATTGTTGTCAATGTATCGTCCGGTGCTATCAGCACCAGCTTCATCTTGCCATCGTGAACCTTCACAAGATATGTTATCTCTATGCTTGCATCCTCCGGTACGTCATATGTCCAAATTGTATCCATTCCCTCAAACTTTACAGCACTCACCGTATACTTCCGGTCCTCGATACTGCTCTTCCAATTTACCTTATTATAGGTGTTCGAGTCTTTTACAAGCATTGAAGCGTCGTCATAAACACCTGTCATCATATTACTGCAGCCGCCTAAACAGCTAATCAGCAGTATCAATGCCAACACTGCCGCTTTCTTTCTTCCTCTCATCCAATCCCTCATATTTGTATTAATTTTCTTTTTAGAAATCTTGCTATTCCGTCTGCGCACCTGTCTGCCATGCGTTTACGCGCACGGCGTCCTCCGACAAAGCGGTTTTCTTTACCTTTAGCATATACACTTCCATGACGTTAATCGGAGCATCTGTCATAATCTGCCAGCCTGTCAACTCATGCTGCTTTTCCCCACCATACACCAATTCTTCGTCCGGCTCAAGTATCAGCTTGTGCGTTCCGTCTGCGCTTTCCGTCAATGACGTAATCTCTCCGGACCAGCCGCGCGTTGGCATCGCACTGTGCACCCCGTAATAAATCAGGTTCTCCTGCCCGAAGTCAATCTCCTCCAGCGGATATATCGCCCCAAGTCCATATGCTGAGCGAAACGCCTCATACAGCTCCTGACTGTCGATAACATAAATGCCCTCCGGTACCGAGGTTTGCTCATTATCCTGTATCACAAAGCCGCGATAAAAGTATTCGAACGCCACATCCTTTTTGCCGCAGCCGCCCAGACAAAGCACACACAGAAGAACGCATAAACCTGACAGCAGCCCGCCTTTCTTCATGAATAAATTCCGCCTTTCTTCATAGAATCGGGTAGTAAATCCTACAGCCGAACGACCAGATTTTCAACCAGCTTCGCACAGTGTGCCGCCGCGGCACGCTCAAACTCGGGATAATCCATATGCGCGCTGCCGTCCGCCTTATCCGAGATGGCACGCAGGACAACATACGGAATGTTGTTCAGAAACGCCGCGTGCGCGATTGCCGCACCCTCCATCTCCGTGCAGGAGCCGTCAAACTCCGATATCAGCCTGTCCTTTACCGCGCCGTCTGAAATAAATTGGTCGCCGCTGAGCACTCTGCCCTCATATACCGAAATATCGGGATTGACCTCTTTGCATACCGCAATTGCCGTCTCCGCGAGCGTCCTGTCTGCCTTGAAGAAGGACTCTTCCATCTGCGGAATAATCCCCGGTTTGTATCCGAGCGCACTGACATCCATGTCATGTTCGCACGCATCCGTAGACACCACGATATCCCCGATATTAATCTCTGCGCGCAGGGAGCCTGCAACGCCTGTATTGATTACCGCATCCACGCCAAAAACGTCTGACAAAATCTGAACGCAAATGCCGGCATTGACCTTACCGATACCACACTGCACGATCACCACGTCCTTCCCGTTCAGCGTTCCCTCATGAAATTTCATTCCTGCCTTTTCCACCACGTTTTTCAATTCCATCTTTGACTGAAGCTCCGATACCTCAAGCTCCATTGCACCAATAATGCCTATTTTATTCATCATAATCCCCATCCTTTCCCGGACCCCTTCGTTGTCCTCTTTGTTTTTCATTAAAAATTTTCCATTCACGTTTCCCGTACTGTTACATGCGGTATAAGCATCCTATTCCGGATATACCAGCCTGTCGGCACTGATTCCGTATAAAACATTATCGAGGTAACGTTTTGCAAGAAAATTTGCCATTCCGAGATTCATATCCAGATAATTTCCACAGTCCTTCGGACTTGCCCCCGGAACCTCATCCTTATAATCACGGATAAACTCAAACATCTCCACCATCAGCGGCACGATTTCCTTTGATTCATAATCTCCTGCAAGCAACAGATAAAAACCCGTGCGACAACCCATCGGCCCAAAATAGATTGTCTTGTCCTTGTACTCCTTATGATTCCGAAGAAATGTCGCCGCCAGATGCTCTATCGTGTGCACCTCCGCGGTATTCATTACCGGCTCCTCATTGGGAGAGGTCATCCGCAGATCAAAGGTTGTGACCGTGCTCTCTCCAACCTTGTCCTTTCTTGATACATACACGCCCGGCTGAAGCTTGATGTGATCGATTGTAAAGCTTGTTATTTTTTCCATTTTTGCCTCCATTTCTGCGTTGCTTTAACGGCTCAGCATTGCTGAGACCGTGTGCATTAACGAATCTGTGACAGGCAACGCGCAGACACAAATCTCTTGATTAAAGATTTAAATTTTTACACAACAATATTTCGTTCTTCTCCCGCAATAAAGCTCTTAATATTTCTGTAAACCTCCTGCGCACACCGCTCTCTCGCCTCATGGCTCGCCCAAGCCATATGCGGCGTGATAATGAGCTTCGTGCTGTCCTTAATCTTGCCGAGCGGATTATCCGCTGTAATCGGCTCCTTCTCCAAGACATCCAAACCGGCGGCGGCAATCTTACCGCTCACAAGCGCGTCATAAAGCGCCTGTCCGTCCACAACAGGGCCACGCGCGACATTAATCAGAATCGCGGTCTCTTTCATTTTGTCCAAGGCCTGTGCGTTGATGATTCTCTCGGTTCTCTCGGTCAGCGGACAGTGCAGCGACAGGATGTCCGATTCGGCAAGAAGCGTATCAAAATCCACCCGCTCAAAATCAGTCGAATCGTTCTTCCCGGACGCAGAATAATAAATCACACGGCAACCGAATACCTGCGCCATCTGCGCTACCTTCCGCCCAATATTCCCAAGCCCGATAATTCCCCATGTCTTTCCGCACAGCTCCGTGAAATACGGTTCAAAATAAGTAAAGACGGTACCTCTTCCATATTCCCCGTTTTTGACATAAGCGTCATAAACCGGAAGCTTCTCCATCAGGTACAGCGTCATTGCCAATGTGTGCTGCGCGACCACCGACGTACAGTAATCTGCCACATTGGTCACGCGGATTCCTCTTGCTTTGCAGTATGCAAGGTCCACGTTATTGTAGCCGGTAGCGGTCTCACAGATCAGCTTGAGATGCGTCGCGCCGCTCAGCGTTGACGCATTAAACGGTATCTTACTTGCAATGATTATATCCGCATCCGCAACCCGCTGTTCGACCTCTTCCAAAGCAGTGCTGTCATAATATTCCGTCTCGCCAAAGTCATCAAAAAAAGAAATATCAATGTCATTTCCAAGGCTTGCCTTCTCTAAGACAACAATCCTCATTCATCCCGCCTCCTAACCGTTTTCGTATATAAGAAACGTTAAAAATCCGTTATACTAAGTATCGTACTTTCTTAGTATAACGGATTAGTCTCTAAAATACAATAATCAGGATATTTTACTTTACAAGCGCTAACGTCTGCCTTGCGATTGCAAGCTCCTCGTTGGTCGGAATGCACATCAGCGTTACCTTGCTGCCATCCTTGGAAATAATTCTTTCCTCACCGCGTATATTGTTCTTTTCCTCGTCAATCTCAGTCCCAAGATAGCCGAAATACTTACAGATTTCCACACGCCCTGAAATATTGTTCTCACCAACGCCTGCGGTAAACGCAATCACATCCACGCCGTTCATCGCTGCCGTATACGCTCCTACATACTTCGCTACTCTGTAATAGAATGCGTCAAGTGTCACTCTTGCAAGCTTATTACCTTCATTCGCTGCTGCCTCAATATCCCGGAAATCGCTGGATACCTTTGAAAGGCCGAGCACACCGGACTTCTTATTCAGCACATTGTTCATCTCAGCAGGGGTAAGTCCTTCCTTCTGACAGATGAAATCGCAAATCGCCGGGTCAATATCACCGGAACGTGTTCCCATGATAAGTCCCTCAAGCGGCGTAAGTCCCATACTCGTATCTACACATTTGCCATGGTCTACCGCAGAAATGGAACCGCCGTTTCCTAAGTGACATACGATAATCTTCAGATCCTCTCTCGTCTTTCCGAGCAGCTCAGCCGCCTTTGCGGACACGTAATCGTGACTGGTTCCATGGAAGCCGTAGCGGCGAACCTTGTATTTCTCATAATATTCATACGGCAGACCATACAGATAAGCCTTCTCCGGCATTGTCTGGTGGAACGCCGTATCGAAAACCGCTACCATCGGTACATTCGGCATAATCTCCTTGCAGGAATTGATACCGATCAGGTTTGCGGGATTGTGCAACGGCGCCAAATCGTTACACTCCTCAATCGCCTTCATAACCGCGTCATCAATCACTACAGAGGTTGCAAACTTCTCCCCGCCGTGTACTACGCGGTGTCCCACTGCGCTTATCTCATCAAGCGACTTTATCACGCCATGGTTTGCATCCGTCAGTGCATCGATTACAAGCTTTACGGCTACGGTATGATTGGGCATCGGTGTCTCAATCTTTACCTTATCCTTACCCGCCGGCGTATGTGTAAGCACACTTCCGTCAATCCCAATTCTCTCACAGAGTCCCTTTGCCAATACGGCCTCCGAAGTACTGTCAATCAGCTGATATTTCAGCGATGAGCTTCCGCAGTTAATTACTAAAATATTCATTGTTTCCTCCATTCCGAATAAATTACTCATTAAAGCATTTATTCAACTTTAATCCTCGTCTGCCACAGCGGCAACGCTGGATATAACACTCGCTACCACGGAAAGCACTACCGCAATAATAATGACCAGCATGCCTCCCATCAAAAGCAATAC
>CAMWYL010000131.1 GCA_947178465.1 uncultured Lachnospiraceae bacterium
CGACAGAAGATAGATTTTCTTCACCGCCGCCTTTAACGCTTTCAGACAGTCCAATGTGTCTGGAAACAGACACATATAAACCAGTGAAATATTCCTGAAATTCTCGCAAAGCCATACAATCTGTTCCTCCGACAGCGCATACCCTTTTGCCGCGAAGACGTCACGGAATACCTCCTCAATGTGAATCTCCGGTTTTACATGGCCGCTTTCGCGTGCCGCGCGCTCTCTGTAAAAACGCTCCGTATCCGTATACATTTTATGGAACTGCTTCCACGAAAAGGAATAGCCCTGTCTGCGAAGCCATTTCGCATATTTCTTAAAAAAATTCTTGCTGTACTCATCCGTATGGATATCAATTAATGTCCCATATAAGTCAAAAATATAATTCCGGTACATTTTCACCTCGACCTCAATTCCTTTAAAAATCCGACTTCATCAAAATCAGGGATAAAGCTTTCGCTCGCCGTCCCCTGCTCCTGAATAAAGGCGTTTTCCACGCCGATTTCTATCGCATAGTCCACGACCCTCCCGTACTCTCGCTGTGTCAAACGCCTGTTTATCTCCGGAAACGCCATCAACTCTCCCGAAGGAGTGTACTGATTTAGAATGCTGATATAAATATCGCTTCCATAGGTATGATACAAGTATCCAATCACCGCCTTCGCATCCCGGACTCCCTGCGGCATAACGAGATGGCGCACAATCACGCCACGCTGCAACGTCCCTCCGTCAAAAACCGGCTTTCCGGTCTGACGCACCATCTCCGCAATCGCAGCGGACGCAGCCTCAAAATAATCCTGCGCGTTGGAGTAACGGGCGGCGCGCTCTGCGCTCCTGTATTTCAAGTCCGGCAGGTATATATCCACCAACCCGTCAAGCCGCCTGAGCGTCTCCACCGTCTCATAGCTTCCTGTATTATAGACTATCGGAAGACGTAAGCCCTGACCTTTCGCACGCTCTAACACAACCGCAAGCTGTGGGACATACTGCGTGGGCGTGACCAGATTGATGTTCTCCGCCCCCTTCTCCTGCAAGAGCAAAAACACCCTGACCAGCTCCTCCAAGGTCAGCTCTATTCCCTTTCGCCCCTGCGCAATGCTTTTGTTCTGGCAAAAAACGCATTGCAGCGGACAGCCCGAAAAAAATACGGTGCCGGAACCGTTTGCACCGCTG
This sequence comes from uncultured Lachnospiraceae bacterium, assembly GCA_947178465.1. Classification (GTDB taxonomy): domain Bacteria; phylum Bacillota; class Clostridia; order Lachnospirales; family Lachnospiraceae; genus COE1. Next base: position 1,174 of record CAMWYL010000131.1, read on the forward strand.
ATGCAGGGCTCTTCCCACATATGAAGAGAGGCTCTCGCAACCCGTATTTTGTCGGTCATTCTGCAAAAGCCTGTTTTCCCGTTCGCCCTGTCCGCATTACAGCCTCTGGGGCAGAGGTTGCATCCCTGTGTTGCCATATTTCATCATTCCTCAAAGCTTAAATATCAAGTCATGGTTAATCTGTTTAGCGTCTTTTACAATGCGCTTCTCCTGCCCTTTCAGATATAAGCGAAGCTGCGCCAGCTCACCCTCATCGAAGCCCTCGGAACGCACCACCTTGCGGCTTGGAAGCACAATCTCCGCATAATCCCTGCGATTGTCCAACTTTCTCTCAAAGCTCACATGGATGACCTTGCCTTTTTTCCCCGGTATCAGTCCTGTGTGCGTCATAACAATCTTGTCCGCGTCTTTTATCTGAAAATCCATGATTGCACCCCTTTTCTCTCAGGAAGAGCCTCAAACGCTGCCATATGCCGCGAGTCAGCTTATTGTAAAAAAGGCAATTGTCAATAGCATATTTTCTTACTATGACAATTGCCCTTTCGCCATAATTATTTGATTATTTATAGTTTACAATCTTGCCAAAATCCGCCTTCAGGGAAGCGCCACCTACTAAACCTCCGTCAATATCCGGCTGTGCAAACAGCTCTGCCGCATTGCCAGCATTTACGGAACCGCCATACTGAATACGAACCGCATCCGCTGTCGCCGCATCGTACATCTCCGCTATACACTCACGAATCCCCTTGCAAACCTCTTCCGCCTGCTCTGTAGTCGCGGTCTTGCCTGTTCCAATCGCCCATATCGGCTCATACGCGATAACAAGCTTCTTCACCTGATCGGCTGTAACATCCGCCAAATCAGACTTAATCTGAAGACGTATCCAATCCATGGTAACGCCCATTTCCCGCTGCTCCAGGGACTCTCCGCAGCACAGAATCGGTGTCAGGTTGTGTTCAAAGGCCTTCTTTACCTTCTTATTCAGTGCACAATCGCACTCCTTAAAGTAGTCGCGTCTCTCGGAATGTCCGATAATGACATACTCAACCCCCGCATCCACGAGCATTTCCGGAGAAATCTCGCCGGTATATGCGCCCTTCTCCTCATAGTACATATTCTCAGCGCCAACCTTTACGTTTGTGCCCTTTACTGCCTCCACCACGGGAATAATATCAATCGCCGGTACGCAGTAAACCACATCCGCCTCATCATTCTGTACAAGAGGCTTTAACTCTTCAACCAATTTCACTGCCTGGCTTGGCGTCATATTCATCTTCCAATTGCCGGCTATAATTTTCTTTCTTGCCATTTTATCCATTCTCCTTAACTATTCTATAGACATTCAGCAAATCCGGGGGAGCGTCTTTTGCTCCTCTTAGATTTGGTTAATTACTTATCATCCGCCGCTACTACGCCCGGAAGCTCCTTGCCCTCCAGGAACTCAAGGGAAGCGCCGCCGCCTGTGGAAATATGGCTCATCTTGTCGGCAAAGCCCAACTGATTTACTGCCGCCGCACTGTCGCCGCCGCCGATAATCGTTGTTGCGTCTGTCTCTGCCAATGCCTTTGCAACCGCAATCGTACCTGCCGCAAGCGTCGGGTTCTCAAATACGCCCATCGGTCCGTTCCAACCAACGGTCTTTGCAGTCTTCACTGCATCAGCATACATCTCTGCGGTCTTAGGTCCGATATCACAGCCCTCTCTGTCGGAAGGCATGTCTGAAACACCGTAAACCTCGGTGTCTACCGGAGCATCAATCGGATTCGGGAATGCGGTGATGGTAACGGAGTCTACCGGAAGCAAAAGCTTCTTGCCAAGCTTCTCTGCCTTCGCCATCATTTCCTTACAATAATCAATCTTCTCATTGTCAACCAAGGAGTTTCCAATCTCGTAGCCCTGTGCCTTCAGGAAAGTATATGCCATACCGCCACCGATAATCAGGGTGTCGCACTTCTCCAACAGGTTGGAGATAACATTCAGCTTATCCGCAACCTTCGCACCGCCAAGGATTGCAACAAAAGGTCTTACCGGATTCTCTACCGCATTGCCGAGGAACTCGATTTCCTTCTGCATCAGATAGCCGACCGCATTCTCTCCGCCCTTTGCGGTGATGCACTTTGTAACACCTGCAACAGACGCATGCGCTCTATGAGAAGAACCGAACGCATCGCATACATATACATCTGCCAGATCAGCCAACTCCTGACTGAAGGCCTCACCGTTCTTTGTCTCCTCTGAACCACGGAACCGTGTATTCTGTAATAATACAACATCGCCCTCTTTCATTGCCGCAACTGCTGCCGTAGCCGCCTCTCCGGTTACATTGTAATCCGCAACGAAGTTGACCTCCTTGCCAAGCTTCTCAGAAAGCCGCTTCGCTACCGGAGCTAAAGATTCCCCTTCGTTCGGCCCGTTCTTTACCTTGCCTAAATGAGAGCAGAGAATAACCTTACCGCCGTCCTTAATTAACTTCTGAATGGTAGGAAGCGCTGCGACGATACGTGTCTCGTCGGTAATCTCGCCACCCTTAAGCGGTACGTTAAAGTCACATCTCACTAGGACTCTCTTTCCGCTAACGTTAATGTCATCTACTGATTTTTTATTTAATCCCATATCTGTTTCCTCCATAAGATTGAATTATTAAAACAAAAAATCGAGTGCCAGCGCACTCGATTGCAAAAAGCTCCGCTTTTTGTTTGAATTCTTTGCACTGTCGCAATTTCCTATCGAATAAAGAAAGGTCCGGTCCATAAGACCGGACCTTAACAGGTCTTTTATTATGCCAGCTCTGAGAAGTACTTAATTGTTCTTACCATCTGAGAGGTGTAGCTGTTCTCGTTATCATACCAAGAAACAACCTGTACCTGTGTATTGCCATCATCCATCGGAGCTACCATTGTCTGTGTAGCATCAAACAGAGAACCGTATGTCATACCGATAACGTCGGAAGATACGATTTCATCTGTATTGTAGCCGTAAGACTCTGTCTGAGCAGCCTTCATAGCGTCATTAATCTGCTCCTTTGTTACATTACCCTTTACAACTGCTACCAAAATAGTTGTAGAACCTGTCGGGGTCGGTACGCGCTGTGCGGAACCGATCAGCTTGCCGTTCAGCTCAGGGATAACCAGGCCGATAGCCTTTGCTGCGCCGGTTGAGTTCGGAACAATGTTCTGTGCGCCTGCACGGCTTCTTCTCTTGTCGCCCTTTCTCTGAGGTCCGTCAAGGATCATCTGGTCACCGGTGTAAGCATGAACCGTTGTCATAATACCGGACTGGATAGGAGCTAAATCGTTGAGTGCTTTCGCCATCGGAGCTAAGCAGTTTGTTGTACAGGAAGCTGCTGAAATAACGGTATCAGAAGCCTTCAAGGTCTCGTGGTTTACATTGTAAACGATAGTAGGAAGGTCATTTCCTGCCGGAGCAGAGATAACTACCTTACGAGCGCCTGCCGTAATGTGAGCGGAAGCCTTGTCCTTAGAAGTATAGAAGCCTGTACACTCAAGTACAACGTCTACCTTTAAGTCACCCCAAGGAAGCTTGGAAGCGTCTGCCTCTTTGTAAATAGTAATCTTCTTGCCGTTTACCGTGATGGAATCCTCACCGAAGGATACAGCATCCGCATACTTGTACTTACCCTGTGCCGTGTCATACTTTAACAAATGAGCGAGCATTTCAGGACTTGTCAAGTCGTTGATTGCTACTACCTCGTATCCCTCTGCATCAAACATCTGTCTGAACGCAAGACGGCCGATACGGCCAAAACCATTGATTGCTACTCTTACTGCCATGTTAAATTCCTCCTAAATCGATAAATTTAATTTTATCTTTTATCTTGCCCCAAAAATTTGTGTTTTCACACAAATGATTGACAAAATTTTATCAGCAACTTAATTTTACCTAATTATGGCATAAAATTCAAGACATATTTTCAAAAAATCAAAAAAACTTTTCGGATATTCATTTCCGCGATTTTATGATAATATGAAGAGGAAAAAGAATTTCCGAACCTGCAAAACGCAGGCGGAAGAAAGTGAGGTTCCAAATATGCCGATCAAAGCGGATTTTCATATGCATTCCAACTTTTCCGGAGACAGTGACACCCCGATGGAGGACATGATAACCCATGCCGTTTCTCTCGGACTTACGCATATCTGCATGACAGAGCACCATGACCCCGACTATATATACATCGACGACCGGGAAGGACGGTTTGAATTAAATACCGATTCCTATCTGTACGAGCTTCTGCGGCTTCGCGAGAAATATCGCGGACGTATTTCCGTCGGCTTCGGTGTGGAGCTGGGGCTTCAGCCGCATCTGAAACGTGAGCTTGCCGTCTACGCCAAATCAAAGGACTTTGATTTTATTATCGGCTCCTCCCATCTGTGCCACCGCAAGGACCCCTATTATCCGGCATTCTTTGAGGGTCGGACGGAGGACGAGGCGCACCACGAATATTTTGAATCCATCCTCGAATGCATCAAGGCAACTCCATACTTTGACGTGTACGGCCATCTTGATTATGTTGTCCGTTACGGACCGACCAAAAACGCCGGCTACACCTACGCAAAGCATGCGGATGTCTTCGACCGCATCCTGTCTGTCCTGATTGAAAACGAAAAGGGCATTGAACTGAATACCGGCGGATTCCGTCACGCACTGGGACAGCCCAATCCCTGTATGGATATTTTAAAACGCTATCGGGCACTTGGCGGTGAAATCATCACCGTCGGCTCGGACGCCCACACGCCCGACGGGATCGCCATCGAATTTGACAGGGCCGCCGATATCCTCAAAGAGTGCGGGTTCCGCTATTACTGCGTTTATCAGGGGCGGATGCCGGAATATATCCGGCTCTAGTCTCCGAATATCAACACACTAGCAATCCCTTCCTATAATGGTTCCCCCGCCATAGACATAATCTTCCCTGTAAAATACGACTGCCTGTCCGGGTGTGACTGCCCTGACAGGCTCCCGAAAGGTGCAGACTGCCCGCTGCGCATCAAGCCGCTCTATCACACAGGGCGTCCCACTGTGGGAGTAGCGGATTTTGGCAAGCACCTCCGTCGGTCCCTCGGGCTCCTCCACTGCCATAAAATTCAAATCCTTACAAACCAGCCTGTCCGTAAATACCTCCTCATTTTCACCGATTACAACCTCGTTCGTCTCCGGCCGTATCTCCGTGACAAACACCGGATGCCCCATCGCCAGATTCAGGCCCTTGCGCTGCCCTATCGTATAATGAATGATTCCTTTATGCTGCCCCAAAATCCTTCCGGAGGAATCCACAAAGTTCCCGGGCGACGGCACGCTTCCCGCCGCTTCACGCGTTATCACCGCAGCATAATCATTGTCGGGGACAAAGCAGATATCCTGACTGTCAGGCTTGGAAGCCACCGGAAGCCCGAGCCGCGCGGCGATTTCCCGAATCTCTTCTTTTGTATAATCCCCCACCGGCATCAGAGTATGCGCAAGCTGGTATTGCGTGAGATTGTACAGCGCATAGGTCTGGTCTTTCTGTATCGTCACGGAATTTCTTATCGCATATCTGCCGTTCGGAAGCCTGTCAACGCGCGCATAATGCCCCGTCGCGATATAATCCGCGCCCAGCTCCATGCTCCGCCGCAGAAGCGCTTCCCATTTGACGTGGCGATTACACAGGATACACGGATTCGGCGTGCGTCCATGAAGATAGCTCTCCACAAAGGGTTCTATCACACAGTCTCGGAACTCCTTTCTGAAATTCATCACATAATAGGGAATCCCAAGCCTCGCTGCGACCTGCCTTGCATCGTCAACAGCGCTCAGACCGCAGCACCCGCCGTTTTCTTCTGACCGATGCGGCTCGTCCTCCTGCCATATCTGCATGGTTACGCCCATCACATCATAGCCCTGCTGCAGCAGCAGATATGCCGCGACCGACGAATCCACGCCGCCCGACATCCCGACAACAACCTTTTTTGCCATATCCATTCCCCCAATCAGGCTTTATCATAGCATTCCCCCGACAGGCTGTCAATCAACAGGCTCACACACAAATCGCCCGGCCGTCTTTACATGGCTGAACCGACAGGCATATTTGCAGGGCTGCGCCATAAACTGTAAATATATATTCTTCAAGGGTGATGCCTTATGCCGCTTCGCAAATATCTGAAAAACCCCATTGTTACCGGCACGTTTCTTTTGACATTCGCCGGACTAATCACCAAGCTGATTGGATTTTTTTACCGCATTTTCTTATCACGTATTTTTCACGAGGAGGGACTTGGCATCATCGGCCTTATCGCTCCCGTGGCGGTTCTTGTTCATTCTGTCTGCGCCGGCGGACTGCAGAATGCCATCACGCGCTTTGTGGCCGCCTCCAAAAAGGAAAAGTCCGCGGAAAGCTACGCCTATCTTTTCACGGGAATTGTCATTTCCATGCTTTTGTCCGTGATCATGTCCTACGCTGTTTTTCACCACGCCTCCTTTATCGCAAGGAAGCTCATCGGCGAGCCGCGCTGCGTTCCGCTTTTGCAGATAAGTGCATTCTCGTTTCCGCTTGCCTCGCTCCACTGCTGCATCAACGGTTTCTTCTATGGGCGCAGGCAGGCCGCCGTTCCCGCGATTTCCATGCTGATTGAGCAAATCACCCGCGTAGTGACCGTATATCTGCTGTATACAGCCTTTGTAAAGCTCGGTGCCAGACCCTCTCTCTCCTTTGTGTGCATCGGTATGCTTATGGGCGAATTTGCCTCTGCCGGCTTCTCCTGCCTGATTCTTCTCGTCAAATCAAGGAAATGCTCCGGAAAGCAGAGCGATCTTTTCTCTCTGCAAAAGGGGCAGGCGCTGTTTACACTGGCCCTGCCGCTGAGTATGAACCGCATCTGTATCAGTCTGCTCTCGTCCATCGAGACCATCCAGCTCCCGAAAAGGCTGGTCTCAAGCGGACTTACCTCCGCAAACGCGCTCTCTCTTTACGGCATTTTTTCCGGCATGGCTTTTCCGCTTATCATGTTTCCAAGTGCCCTCACCGGAGCCGCTGCGTCGCTGCTGCTGCCGACTGTCTCCGAGGCGCAGGCCGTCG
>CAMWYL010000132.1 GCA_947178465.1 uncultured Lachnospiraceae bacterium
CCCACACCCTATTTTTTTTTTCAAGCAGAATACGGCATAAGAGCTGTAGAGAGTTCTCGTTGGCTCGGATATGTGTATAATAGACAGGTACGGTGGTTGTGCGGATGCCCAAGGAGGAGTTTCACAAAAGGCAGAGCGAGCAGTTTGTCGCCGATACTTTTGGCGGTTCCCTTCCCGCGTTTATTGCAACCTTTACGAAAGGAAAGACGCTGAGCGACGCGGAAGCGGATGAGATACAGCGGTTGATTGACAGGAGCAGAGAACACAAATAAGCGGGGGGAGGGATGCGCAATGGTATTGGAAGAAATCTTTGCAACGGTGTTGCATTTAAGCTTTTACGGGACGATTGGCTGCGGTGTGGTTTCGGTCTGTATACTGATTAATTACGCGCGGGCGCCCCGTTGGATTTCCATGGTGCTTTGGGGGCTGGTGGCGTTGCGGCTTTTGCTGCCGTTTTCTTTTTCCTCCGCGTTAAGCCTGTTCCGGCTTCAAAACCTTTCGGGGAGAATTGAAAGCGCGCTTGACTTTGAGGGAACCTACAGTGGGGAGTATAAAGCCGCCGTTGAGGGAAGTGCGCTCTATGAGGAGGCCGTGGCTGTGGGAAGCCCTGTGGAAATTCGGGCGAATGGAGACAGGATGGCCTATTATTATGAGCGGGAGAACGGAAGAATAGAACCGGCTCAGACGGTATATGAGACGTTCCTGCCGGTCGGCGCCCGCGTATGGATTGCCGGTGTGGCAGTGCTGTGGATATGGGCGGCTGCTTCTTATATCCGGTTGAAATACAAGCTGCGCTTTGCCATGCGGCTTTCCAAAGGGGTGTATGAGACGGATGCGGTATCCTCCCCCTGTGTGGTAGGGATTATAAGGCCGCGGATTTATCTGCTGCCCGATTTGACGGAGCAGCAAAGAATGCATATTTTACTGCATGAACGGATGCATATACGGTATCTGGACCATATTTGGAAGCTCGTGTCGTTTCTGGTCATCAGCCTGCATTGGTTTAATCCCTTTTTATGGCTGGAGTATCGGCTCTTTCAGGGGGAACTGGAGAAGGCCTTGATGAGAGAGTCCTTGCGCGGCTCGGTGAGGAGAGAAAGGCGGATTACAGTGAATCTCTGTTGGCGATGGCAGCGACAGAGAATTGGAATCGGAAATGGAAGCTGCCGACGCCGATTTCGTTCGGTGAGAATAACATCAGGGACAGGATTAAGCGGATCCTTGCTTATCGGAAGCCGCTTGCCGTGGTGTCTGTCCCGATTATCATTCTTGCCATTGCGGCGTGTGGTGTGTTTCTGACCATTCCGGAGGCTGTGTCGGAGGATGTGCCGGATGAGGAGTGGGTTTCGGAGCTGTTTTTGGGGGCAGAGGATACTCTGGTGTCGGGGGCCGGCACGGAGACTGCGGACAGCCCGCAGGGGGAAGAAATGCCCCCGGATGTGGAGCCGGGACCGGACCTGACAGAGGTATATGAGGAAATTAATGACAATGGTGTCATATATCAGGCAAGGTGGGACGGAATTTACCGTTTGGATGAAACCGGAGAAAACGAGGAGCGGATTTATGAGGGACTTGCGGGGACAAATCCGATGATGACCGTTTTTGAAGGAAGGCTGTATTTTAAGACGGATAAGGAATATAACGAGGGCGCGTTGGATTGGGCGGATAACACCATTCGTTGGGTTGATTTGAAAATGTTTGATACCGGTGACTTGTCCCTGGTGCGTAAGGACGCGTTGATTTCGGAATTTTATATCAGGGACGGAGTGATTACAGTATGTTATGCTTATCCTGATGCCGTGGACGATATGATGCTCTATGTGGACGAGGATACGGTGTCGGGTGGCAGACGTATTACGGAGTTGTCCGAGCAGGAAGCGAACTGGCTTGGAGTGCAGGTTCGGCAGTCTCTCGTTCAAAATCCGGGGACGCTGGTAAATATCTCAAACAGAGTCCGGAATCAAAACAGGGCGTATCTGGATATGGATGGAGACGGTGTGGCGGAGGAGATTGTATTGGAGCCTTTTGGGGAAAATCCCAATCATCCGCTGCAAAACTATCGTTTGCGGATTGGAAACGGAGAATTGGAGAGGTATGGATATAATTTGGCCAATATTCTCTGGGCGGTGAGTCTTGACGGTCAGGAAATCCTGCTGGTTCTCTATGACGACGGACCGAGTTGGGACCCATATACATATTTTTACCGGTATCAGAATGGCCGGGTTTATGAGGCCGGCAGTTTTGAGGAGGAGATTCGGCTGTGTGAAATCAGTCCGGAGGGGATTATCACGGGCGGGCTGCGGAAAGAAATCGTACAGACGGATTGGATTGAAGTGCAATGGCGGCTTGGCGCGGACGGAAGAATTGAAGAAATTCCGCAGGAGGTCTATGCGTTCCGAAACGGCAATTGGGTGGAGCTGTATGAGGAGCTGCCCCTGCATCCGGCAATCGGCGATATACAGACCTTTTCGGTAGAACCACAGATGGTGCGATTTTTGCAGACCTCAGCCGATTGGAGCTGGATTCTTATTGAGACGGAGGATGGGCAGCAGGGCTGGGTGCATTTGGAGAAATTTAATGTAGTCGAGTTGGAAAAGAATGTGATGGATGTGTTTGCCGGACTGTATTTGGCGGGATAGGCGTTCCATGCCTGTTCCCGCGAACAGATGATGAAAGGAGTTACATCATAAGGATGGAAAAATTGCCGGTGATAAAAACAACGTAACAGATTGTAAATAAAAGGAAGGAGAAATGCAATATGCCATTTACTGAAATATGTATTTATCAGGTTAAGCCGCAAAAAGTGGAGGAATTTGAAGCGCTGATGCTTGAAGCCAAAAGCCTTTTGGAAAAACAGGAGGGCTTGCTGTTGCTCCGGTTTATCAAAAGAGGGTATCACATAGATATGGAGCAAATTAAGGAGGGACTTCCACCTCTCGAAATCACCCGTATTGTAAAAAGCGTTAAGTATATGCTTTACTGGGAATTTGATTCAAAGGAAAGCTACGGCGCAGCACAAAAGAACCTCTATGACAGCTATTGGAAGCCGATTGAAAAATGTTTAGTGGTTCCGCATGACAAATATTTAGGAGATCGCGTGTTTTGAAAGTGCCCGCACAAAAATATGTATCGTGTCGTCGCTGCCAATGCTGCGAAGGCAGTTGCAGTCAATTATTTAATGAATTCGGATACTGCCATGAATGAAAACGGCTGTAATTCATTCCAATATTAAATAGACTTTACACTTGGGTTGTGCTATACTTTTATCAACACCAATGAATCCACGAATTACAGCAAAGGGGTGATATCATGACAGACAGCGAAAAGCTTGACCTGATTCTTTCAGAGATGCAGGACATGAAGTCAGAGATGCAGGACATGAAATCAGAAATGCAGGAAGTAAAACGGCGTGTAACAGGTGTTGAATTACATATTGAGAATGCTATAAAAATATTCAACTGATTGCCGAGAATTTCATTGAATTGGCAAAAAAGCTCAATCAAGCGATTCCGGTAGCTGATAAAAACCTTGCATATGAAGTAAAAGTAAACTACCTTTTAGAAGAGGTCGATAATCTTAAAAAAGAAATTGCAGAGCTTAAAAACAGGATAGCATAATATAGCATACAAACAGGTGTAGGGCCCGGAAGGTTAAGGCCTTACACCTGTTTAACATCTGTACCGGTATAGATAATTATAATCCTTTTAAATGGAGGAGAAGGAGGTATTATGTTTCCAAAAACATTTGTATGGGGTGTAGCGAGCAGCGCATACCAGATTGAAGGAACGGACGCGGACGACCAAAGGGGAGAAAATGTCTGGGACGCCTTTGTCAAAGAAGGCAGAGTTTACGGCGGGCAGAACGCGGACGTTGCCTGTGATCATATTCACAGATACAAGGAAGATTTTGCGCTGATGCAGGAGCTGGGGATTACATCCTACCGCTTTTCCCTGAATTGGTCGCGAATCCTGCCGGACGGTATCGGAAAGGTCAATGAAAAGGCGATCGCGCTTTACCGCGATATGATTCTGGAAATGAAGAAAAGAGGAATAACGCCGTATGTTACCCTTTTTCATTGGGAATATCCGCTCAAGCTGTACGAGAAGGGCGGCTGGCTCAATGAGGAGTCAGTTGAATGGTTTGGGAATTACGCGAAGGTGGCAGCAGAGAATTTTTCCGATATTGCCGAGTATTTTATCACGCTGAATGAGCCGCAGTGCTTTGTCGGGCTGGGACATCTTTCAGGCGGTCATGCCCCGGGGGTAAAGCTGGAGCCGGCGAAGGTTTTCCAAATAACGCATAATGTATTAAAGGCACACGGAAGGGCGGTTCAGATGCTTCGCAAATACGCAAAGCAGCCGATTAAGGTCGGGTATGCGCCTACCTGCGGCGTGGCGTATCCGTATACGGAGCGTCCGGAGGATATCGAGGCGGCAAGAAGCGTCTACTTTTCCTGTGAGCAGCAGCCGCTTGAAAATTGGACATGGAATGTGGCATGGTTTTCGGACCCTGTGTTCTTAGGGCACTATCCGGAGGATGGCTTGAAGCGGTTTGCGCCTTATCTTCCCGAAATTACACAGGATGACATGGAACTGATTCACCAGCCGCTGGATTTTATGGGACAGAATATCTATAACGGATATTGGATTCAACAAGGCGAGGACGGAAAGCCGCAGTATGTGGACAGGCCGGCTGACTTCCCGATGACCGCGTGCAATTGGCCGATTACACCGGAATGCCTGTATTGGGGCGTGCGATTCCTGTACGATCGGTATCAGCTTCCGATATACATCACAGAGAATGGAATATCATGCGCGGATACAGTGGCTGCAGACGGCGGCGTACATGACCCCGACAGAATAGCGTTTCTGGACAAATATCTGTCCTGTCTGCAAAGAGCGGTTGACGAGGGTGTTGCGGTAGCAGGATATTTCCTGTGGACCTTTCTTGACAACTTTGAGTGGGAAAAGGGATACAAGGAGCGTTTCGGGCTTGTCTATGTGGACTATCCGACCCAGAAGAGGATCCCGAAGGATTCCGCGTACTGGTATAAGGAGGTATGCCGGACAAACGGCGGCAGCCTGACGGGCTATGACGAAGTCTTTCCGAAGCGGTGAAGCAGGAAGGGAAGCTCATACAGCATCATTGCAAGCCATCCGATAAAATAGGCCCATGGTAATGCGGTGATTCCCATTTGGCATACAAACACGAGCGGAATGCAGGCGAGCACGCGGGTGCCCATATTGATCAGGCTGCTCCACAGCGTAATCTTCAGGTCGCCCATCCCTCGGAAGTATCCCTGTATCCCGTTTGTGACAGCCGGTATGATGTACATAAATGCAATCAGATGCAGGTATTGTTCTCCAAGGAGAATGGTATCCGTGTCGTGGGTAAACAGGTTCATTACCGGATTTGCAAATAGCAGAAGCAAAAGTCCCATGACAGCGCCATAGGCCAGCTCAATACACATGCCCACACGGAAGGCGGTGCGGACACGTTTCATTTCGCCTGCACCGCGGTTTTGTGCCATTACGCCGGTCATGGCATGGCCTATATTCTGTTCCGGAATATAGGCATAGTCATCCACGCGGTTAATTGCCGTGAATGCGGCTGTCGCTGTTACGCCCATTGTATTGACGATTCCCTGAATGCCGAGCTTTCCGAGCTGTACCGTGGACTGTTGCATTGCGCTGACAAAGCCATATTGCACCGTCTCTTTTAAAAGCTTCTTATCAAAAGAAAACCATTGCTTTCCCAGATTCAGAATGGGAATTTTTTTCCGAATATAAATCCAACACAAAAGGCAGCTGAACGCCTCACTGACTACGGTGCTGACCGCACATCCGACCGTTCCCATGGAGAAAAGCATGACAAAAAGCAAGTCACCGATAATATTTAATACGGCGCTGATTCCCAGAAAATAGAGCGGGGATTTGCTGTCGCCCATGGCGCGTAAGGTGCTTGCAAAAAAGTTATAGATAAAGTTAAATACCAGACCGCACAAAATAATCCGAAGATAGGAGGCAGCCTCCGGACGGATGGCGGTATCCACGCGCAGAACCGCCAGGAGAAGCGGAGCGGTGATCAGGCCGATTACGGTGAGCAGCAGGGAAAATGCGATACCGGAAAGCATTGCGGTGCTGACCTGACGCTTTAAAGTCTCATAATTTTTCGCGCCGTAAAGCGTGCCGATTAAGATTCCCGCACCAAGACAGATGCCCTGTACAAACAGGATAATAAGCGTCATCAGCGGATTGCTCGTCCCGACGGCAGCCAACGCTTCCTTTCCCACATACTGCCCGACAATGATGCTGTCAATGGCGTTGTAGGTAAGCTGGAGCAGGTTGCCCAATATCAATGGAATTGTGAAACGGATAATAAGAGGGAGAATCGCTCCCTTGGTCATGTCATTTGTCATATCAATCCCCACCTTTGTCAATGATTATAGTATAGTAGTTTACAGGCGCAGAATCAATCCGTAAAGCTTTTTAATGTATGGTTATGTCTGCAAATCCGGTTTATGAGCTTGAAAAATAAGATGCAATTGCAGAAAAAGGAGAACTTTGTTACAATCGAATCATAGAGAAAGGCGGTTTATAACTGACAGACAGGAGCTTTTTATATACAATGAAAGAGAAAAGTTTATCAAAGGATTTTACAACCGGCAACGTTGCCAAACAATTATTGTGGTTTGCGATACCCTTTATGGCATCAAATGCTTTCCAAGTACTATACAGCACAATCGATATGATTATCGTTGGAAAGTATGTAGGGACTGCGGGGCTTTCCGCGGTTTCGCAAAGCAGTCTTATACTGAATTTTGCGACAATGGTATGCTTAGGCTTCTCCAATGGCGGACAGGTAATGGTAGCGCAGGCACTCGGCGCCAAAAAGCGCAAAGAGATGAATGAGATTATCGGAACGCTGTTTAGTCTGATTCTGATGATTGCGCTGATATTATCCTCCGTTTTCCTGATTTTCCGCGCATGGATTTTGGAGGTTATGAACATCCCTTCCGAATCCTACGATATGACAATGGATTATTTTGTGATATGCGGTCTTGGTCTGATTTTCACTGCAGGCTATAATATGGTGTCTGCTGTCCTGAGGGGAATGGGAGATTCCAAGCGGCCGTTTATTTTTATCGGAATTGCGTCCGTGATAAACCTTGTTCTGGATATCCTGTTTACGGGAATGATGGGACTGGGCGTGGCGGGAGCGGCCTTGGCGACTATTATCGGGCAGGCCGTTTCATTCCTGTTCTCCCTATATTTTCTTTACAAAAATAAAGAAGCGTTTGGCTTTGACTTTAAGCGGGAAAGCTTTCGGATAAAAAAGAAGTATGTAAAAATGATTATGGAGCTTGGGACGCCGATGGCGATTCAGTCCGGCTGCATTAATTTGTCCATGCTGTTTGTGAATTCCATGGTCAATAAGGTAGGAATGGTTGCGTCCGCCACCTTTGGCGTGGGGGTACGCATTGATGATATTATTAATAAGATTTCCCAGGGAATCCAGTATGCGGCAATGCCTATGATCAGTCAGAATATTGCGGCAAAGCAGCAGGATCGAACCAAAAAGGTTGTTTACTATACGTGGCTCTATTCGGCGATTCTGACAATTATATTTATGCTGATCTATATCGGCTGTGGGAAGCAGTTGTTTATGATGTTTTCAGATGATGTGCGGGTACATGAAATGTCGGATACCTTTATAAAAGCAATTTTGTGGATGTTCCCCGCGATGGCCATTATGCGGGGGAGCAATGCTTTTGTGCAGGGAATCGGCAATGCAAAGCTTAGCATGGTGCTTTCGCTGTTGGATGGCGTTGTGCTGCGGATTGGGCTGAGCGGGCTGTTTGGGGTTGTGTTGGAATGGGGATTTTTCGGCTTTGTGCTCGGATACGGGCTTGCGCCTTACGGGTGCGGTGTCCCGGGGCTATTGTATTTCCTTTCGGGAAGCTGGAAAAAGCGGAAGCTCTTAGCCGAGGAGATATAGCAGGTTGTTTATTGCGGACGTTGTTTTTTATATGGTATAATGTTGCAAAGTGAGGTTCGTTAGAGGAGGAAAACATGTTTTCAAAATTTTTTGATACCTGTCGGGAGAAGGGACTGGATGTTACGCTGCGCTAGTGGGTCGACTTACAGCAGGCGTTGGATAAGGGGCTGTTTGAAAGCTCACTGACGCAGTTTTATTATGTGGCGAGAATGATTCT
>CAMWYL010000133.1 GCA_947178465.1 uncultured Lachnospiraceae bacterium
GATTGCTCACGTCAAACCCGAATAGCTGCTTCAGGATAAAGCCGGTAAGCACCTCAATGGACGCCGAAGAGGAAAGTCCTGAGCCATTAGGGATATTGCCGTAATAGAGAATGTCAAGTCCCTTGTCTATCGTAAAGCCCTTCTTGCCAAATGCCCACACAATTCCCTTCGGATAATTACGCCAATCTCCCGCTGTCTTTTTCTCGATGTCCGCAAGCGTGCTCTCCCCGATACCGCTCTGCTCAAAATTCATGGAATACAGGCGAAGCTTATCATCATCCCTAAGCCTTGCCACCGCATAGGTACCGATGGTCAATGCGCATGGAAAAACATGTCCGCCGTTGTAATCCGTGTGCTCTCCGATCAGATTTACGCGCCCCGGAGCGAAAAACACGGACGCACCTCCCGTACTGCCGAATACTTCTTCGAATTTCTTTAACAATTCCTGCTTCATAATGTTTTCGTATCCTTTCTAAAATATTTTATTTATTTTATCGTATCATTTATTAACTGAAATTCCTTTATTGAATCCCTTCATGCAATCCTGCGTCTTATACAGGTTGATACTCTTTTATGACCTGTAATGCCGGCAGGGCATTTCCGTCATAATCAAACAGCGCCTGATTCGCCCACTCGTTTCCTCCGGGACCTGCCTCCTTTATATAGGCCAGCGCCGCATCCGTCGCCCAGCCGCTGCCTGCCACCGGAAGCCATCCTGCCTCCCAATAAAAGAAGCCTCTTCCCTTATGCTCCGGCACCTTCTCCAAGGTGTCCAGAAATGCCCGCATAAAATCGCACTGCCCTTCCTTTGTCATCGGGAACGGAACCTTTTCGCAAAGCGCAGGCCGTGTCGCCATCCCCTTTCTGTTCTCAGGAGAAAGCTTCTCGTAAGCCGCATAATCCTCCGTTGTATGCCCCATCGACACCTCCGCAATCACCAACTCTTTGCCGAAGCGCACGGCGATATCATTCATATTGTTTGACAGGTCGTCAAGCGTACCATGCCAGAAGGGGTAATAAGAAAGACCGATCACGTCAAAATCCTCACCGTTATTCCTGTTGATGTATTGGTCAAACCACTCTCTGTAAAGCGCATTGTTTCCGCCGTTATCCAGATGGATCATAATCTTGGCTGTCGGGCAGGTCTCCTTTACCGCCCGAATGCCCGCGCTGACAAAACGCGCGATATTGCCGTAGTTGGGCACCTGTCCCTCCGGCCAGAGCAGTCCGTTGGAAAGCTCATTTCCCACCTGAACCATATCCGGCACGACGCCTTCCCCGATAAAGCCAAGCATATTCTCCTTGGTAAAATCATACACCGCCTGCTCAAGCTGCTCCACGCTGTAGCCTTCCCATGCCTTCGGCTTTCTCTGTTTGCCGGGGTCCGCCCAGAAGTCGCTGTAGTGGAAGTCCAACAGGAACCCGAGTCCTGCCGCCTTCACGCGCTTTGCCATGCGAAGCGTCACCGCATAATCCGTGTTCCCCGCACCGTACGGCTCCCCGTCCGGAGACTTCGGATCGTTCCAAAGCCGAAGCCGGATATAATTCGTGCCGTAACGCTTTAATATTTCTATTAAACCGCCTTCCTCTCCGTTATCATAAAATTTCGCGCCGAGTCTTTCGATTTCATCCAGTGATGAGATATCCATTCCTTTGATATAATTCAACATAATTCCTCTCCGTTTAACAATTAATCCGTTGCTTTGCGCAACCGTTTGCGCATCTGTAAATATCATAACAAGCAACCCAAAAATAGTCAAGGGATTCGCCTTCCAAAATCCGGGTAAAAATCACCAAAAAAAATTGGTAAAAGGGACCAACGCAAATGCGTCAGTCCCTCTTAGCTTTCACAATATTTTCAGTTCTTATGACAGCTTCCGCCCTATCTGTTCATCTCAAGCTGCGGTCCTGTTGACTGGTGATTCTTTATAATAGAATCGATTTCCTTCAGATTGGAAGAAGGCAGGTCGCCCGGAATGGTATTCTTGACAGCCGCTGTCGCGTTGCCGTATTCCATCGCCTTGCGGCAGTCCATATTATGTGACAAAAGCCCGTAAAGCGCGCCGGATATGTATGCGTCCCCGCTGCCGATACGATCTACCACATCAATATTTTCATATGCAGGCTCCTGCAAAAATTCATCATTTATCGCATCATAAATCACGGAGCCGAACGAGTGAATCTTCGGTGAATGCACAATCCGCTGCGTGGAAGCTACCACACTGATATTATAATCCTTGGTAAAGCTCTTCATCATCTCCTGCACGGTTCCCTCCTTGCCGAAGGTCAGCCTTGCCGTATCCTCAGAGCAGAAGAATACATCCACATACGGTAAAATCGTCTCAATGCAGGCCTTTGCCTCCTCGCCCGTCCACAGGTTCCCTCTGAAATTCACATCAAAGGAAATCAGCGTACCATGCTCCTTAAAGCGCTTAATCATCTCTATCGCAGCATCCCTTGTCTTCTGCACCAGCGCAAGGGTAATTCCCGTCGTGTGGAAGCAGCGTGCCGCCGAAAACATCTCCTCCGGGAAATCGTCCACGGAAATATCCGCGAAGGCAGTATTCTTTCTGTCATAAATGACATTCGGCTTTCTCGGGTGTGCACCGTACTCATAGTAGTAAATGCCAAGCCTTGCATCTTTTGTTCTGTCATACACCAGATAGTCGTCGCTGACACCACAGAAGCGAACCCTGTTCTGTATATAATTCCCCAGATCATTTGCAGGCACCTTTGATATAATGCCTGTTCTGAGTCCTAAAAGCGATACGCCGGAAACCACGTTCAATTCCGCGCCGCCCGCCTGCTTCTGAAAAGCATCGCCTCTTGTCAGACGCTCATTAACCGGCGGTGACAGACGAAGCAGGATTTCTCCAAGTGCCAATAAATCAAATTCTCTTCTCTCCATATCCACAGCTCCTCAAATCCAATCATAATCTATTGTTTCATTGTCAACGGTTCCTGTCGGACTGTAAGCCCTTACACTCTCAGTTTATCATACAATTGGTAAAATTTCTACTTTTTTCCGAATAAAAATCGTCGCTCGGCAGCGACGATAAAATAATATACGCTGTCGCGGCAACAGGTGATGCCGTCTCACGCTTCCGTAAGCATCCCGTCGGGATAACAGACGTATCTGCTACCGAAGGGGTTCTTCCCCCTGTCGTCCTCCATACGGCTTAACAAGGCTTTATGGAATCCACCTCATTCATAATGTAAACTTGCTCTTTCGGCAATAATGAACTTATATCCGTTCCATTACATTTTTTCTCTCTTAAATCATTTACATAATCTGTAATATCCGTAATGTATACTATCCACTCATTAACATATTTCCGTACAGCGTCGCCCCTCAACCCGAGTTGTATGGAACGGCATTCCAAAGGATTTCCGAACAAATCTCTTTCAGGATCCCATTGGCATCGGATATCAGATTTCTTTATTTTCTCTTTCCATTCCGTATAGCTTATACCTATACCATCACTATATGCAGATATCACAGCGTTTTGGACAATAAAATCAAATGCCCTTCGTTTTATATCAATTGCAAGAATATGCTCTTGGTTTTCTTTCGTACCCCAACCGCAACGATACATCATCCACAAAAATGACGGCTTTATCCAAGTCATCCTGTCTAACTTAAAGCTCTCTCCAAATGTCCCTTTCTTAACGGCTTCATTTGCAATGACTTTATTATATGCCTGGTAAACTCTTATGGTATCTTCGGTATAAAATGCTCTTATTTCTTTATTCATAATCTGTAATCTATCTCCTCTCCACAATTACTGCATTATTCCCCTTTCGATATACAAGGTTTTGTTTATTATGTTCATTACATAAATCGCATCTGACCCTGCAGGAATTTCCTGCTTTAATCTTTGGTTCCATCTTCCGTAATAATTTTTCCCACGCTTTCGATTAGCATTTTGCACTTTTTGAATAATTTGCATATTAATCCCCATTTTTACATGAGCTTTAATAACTTACATTGCAATTCGTTTTCACTCAAATCATCAATATGCCGAAATACAAATATCAACAACTCCATAACTTTTTTAAAGGCCACTTTACTTGAACCCGCCTCATCATATCCTCCACTCAATATTTCTATCGTACCACCGGATACCTTTTCTGAAGAATATTCTTTGAAAAATTCATCTATTGCATCCGCAAACTCTTTATCCAATCCTACACATATTGCTTTATTAAATGGCAACACTTGCGATTTAAAAAAGAAATTTTCTCTTCCAAAGTTAATGGATATATCCGTTTTATTTTCTTGATTATCTGTATATTTCATGCATACCATTGCATAGTTACTGATATGGCGAGGATGCAATTTTACCTCTATACAGATTGTTCCAATATGCCATTTAACATCCCCGGATGCTACACTCAAATGCATGGTATTCTGCCCTACATACTTAAATGGTATTTCATCTTTCCATATGCATACTTTTTTATATCCTTTATCACTTTCAAATAATAGCATATCCAATTCCTTTCTATGCTCCGAAATTCGGGTTACAGGCGGGGATCTTTCGACAGCCGATATTTCGATCACAACATCCTCATTTGGATTAATCTCTTCAAGCCTGTATTTCCGGTGATATACGACCGAGTTTGCATTGACCTCATCAAAGTATTTATATATGCGCTCAACCTGAATTTATTTAAGCAAAGCATAACAATAGGAACGCTGTTCGTCTGTCAGTTATTGTGCCTGCTTCTCTTTCCATGGGTATGACTCCCTTATACGGATATATGGAGATTATATCATATGGTGGAATCATAGTCGAATTCTTTAAAGACTTTTATTCCGGTTGGTTATGTGCTATAATTTCGGTGTCATTGACAGTGATAAATCGCGATTCGACGCAAAATGTTTTCGTGTCCGTATAAGTGAATTTGAGGATGTGTTAATTATGACAAAGAAAATATCCATAACCGGAATTGCAACCTGTATTCTGTACTTTATATCAGTAGCAGTATTCCTTATCACCAAAGCAGGAATCGCATTGACCGCATGGGAACTTATGACCATTCTAAGCGCACCGGTAGTGCTTTTTGTATTATTGGAGCTTAGTACCTTTGTGTCAATTCCATCTGTTTATAAAAAAGCCATGCTTGCGTTTATGGCCTGTACTTGCGCACTGACAGGTGCTGCCCATATAGTAAATATAACCGTTACAAGACCCCTTATAAAGGAAGGGCTCAATGTTCCTACTTATTTTCAAATCGGTTTTTGGCCATCTGTCGAAATGGCTGTAGACTATCTGGCATGGGGCTTCTTTACAGGCCTTGCCTTTTTGTGTATCGGCATTGCAATTCAGAATAAAGATAAAGCAAAACGCATTATGAAAAGCACCTTGCTAATCTGTGGTATTCTCTGCCTTATCGGATTCTTCGGCACTGTATCCATAAACGAAAACATGTGGTATGCTGCACCAATGGGATACGGCTTGGGAACAATGGTCATTTGTATGCAAATGTTGAAATTCCAAAAATGATATACGCTTCCGCAATTTCCAATAGCAATAAAAATCTCATGGAACTTCGCGTACACTTATGGTAAAATAACGTCATTCAAGGGGGGCAGATAAATGAATATTAAAGAGCAATTCAACAAAATTGCCGACGAATATGATGGCAATCGCAGAAAATTTATTCCGTGCTTCGAAGATTTCTACAACAATACAACTGCCTTTATTGCTTCAAATATTGCAGAACCTAAACGTGTGATTGATTTAGGCGCGGGCACAGGGCTTTTGACTTATTTCTGGTATCAACAGTATCCGAACTCCGAGTATGTGCTTGTGGATATTGCCGATGAGATGCTACAGGTCGCCCAAAAAAGATTTCACGGTATCAAAACCATCTCCTATCAGATTGCCAATTATACTGATGCATTTCCAATCAACTGTTTTGATACGGTTATTTCCGCCCTGTCCGTCCATCATTTGGACGATGCCGGCAAGGCAAGATTGTTTTCAAGGATTTATGATGTACTGCCGGCCGGCGGCTTATTTGTAAACTATGACCAATTCTGTGCAGGCCATCCCGATATAGATGTATGGTACAATACATATTGGGAAAGCCAACTTGCAAACAGCGGCCTGACAGATCAGGATATCGCGCTATGGCAGGAACGTCGAAAATTGGACAGGGAATGTTCCGTTGAGGAAGAGCTTAAAATGCTGCGGGACAGTGGCTTCCGAACAGTAAAATGCATTTATTCCCATCAAAAATTTTCGGTTATTCTTGCAATAAAAAAAATCGTCGCTCGGCAGCGACGATTAAGAGAATGCTTCGCATTCTCCTTAAATAATTTACGCTGCCGCAATTTCCTTTTTTATATTAAAACACTTCGGAAGGGAGGAACAACAATGCGATATGGCTCGATTTATTTAATCGTCAGGGACTTTGACAGGTCTGTTTCCTTTTATGAAAAGGTTCTGGACATGAAGGTGAGTGCCGTAAACGGAAAACGTTTTGCCATCTTTCAGAGCAACGGCCTGAATCTTTGTCTGATGAACGGCTATTATGATGACGAAAACAAAGAACAGGTGCTCACAAAGGGTGATTACTGGGAGATTTACGATAATCAAAGTAAAATCGCGGATAGCGCCAATCCGCGCAAGGTATTTATTAATTTAGGCGTAGAGGATCTTCAGGCAGAATATGACAGAATAAAAGAATTGGGAATCGCAGTACAACTGACGCCCATTCGATTTATTCAGGTTTTCTCTCCCTATTGGTATTTTACCTTTATGGACCCTGATGGAAATCCTATTGAAATCACGGGCGGGTATACAAAAGCATAAAAGCTAAGGAGTGTTGACATGGATAGAATTGTTGAGGAAGCCATTCATAAAATACAGGAGCTGGAAAGCAATGTTCCGGACGGGAAGCATATCGTCACCGGAGATATCAGAAAATTATCTTCCGCACTCTTTCGGCAGGTAAAAGACAAAAGCATCGAAAATGTTTTTTCTCTATGTGAAGAACTGCTGGACCGGCACACTTGGGCATTAGGGGTCATTGCATATGACTTCGCATATCGGGTAAGAAATCAATATGACGCTTCAACCTATGACTTCTTTTTCCGATGGCTGAAGGATTACGTGAGAGGCTGGGGCGATTGCGATGATTTTTGCACGCACGCATTTGGAGAGTTGCTGCGGCAGGATAAATCCCTTTTTCCCAGAATCCTTACATGGACCGAAGACAGGGACTTTTGGGTAAGGCGGGCTTCGGCGGTTATTTTGATTCCTTCCATTATGAAGCATGATTATGAGGGCATTCATCCATTGGAAATATCTGATCGTTTGATGGAGGATGACCATGATCTGGTTTTAAAGGGATATGGATGGATGCTGAAGGCTTTATCCCAGACAGACCCGCATTGTGTCGAAGAATATCTGATTGCCAATCATGGGAGAATGCCAAGGGTAGCATACCGGTATGCCCTTGAAAAATTTGATGCGGAAACACGGAAAAAATTAATGATACGGTAGCCTTTGAACGGGATTACTCCTCCCGAGAGCATTTCATGGCAGCTTTTTCAAAAAGTGTTATAATGATTAATACCATTCTACAAATATTTTGCTTCTTTGTTTTTTTATTCTGTCAATGTCTTCCCAATGTACTATGTTTCCATCCATATCCCTTACACAATAGCTTTTCTTTTTGCCATTTTCTATCGCAATGATATCTGTGGTAAACATGTCCAACAAACCACATTCACCAAGCATAATCATATTGTAAAGTGCCAAAAGCAATTCCGTATTCAGGAAGCTGCTACTGCAAGCTGCAAGCTTATCTTCTCTTAGAATCTGCGGATAGTTAAGCTCTTTTTTAACTTTTTTTGAGAAACAATACTCAAATAAACCCTGTGGGATATTATTTCTTCGATTTTCACCCGATACCTCTCTTGCTATACGAATTTCAAGTCCATAAATATTTTGAATACCACTATTCCGGCCTCTGAATTCAAAAAAACTCTGCCTCATGGGTAACAAATCTCCAACGCAAGCTCTTTATTTCCGTAAATATAAAGCCAATATGCCAAAGAACATAAACAGTCCGTATCTGAAATGCTTTTGTAAGAGCATTTTTGAATCAGTTTTTTGCAAGGCTTAATAATGGTATTGTAAATTTTCCGGGTATTTTTCTTATTATATTGTTCCAAAAC
>CAMWYL010000134.1 GCA_947178465.1 uncultured Lachnospiraceae bacterium
GTATAACGCCTGCCGTATTTACCTTAAGCGGCAGATGAGTCATCTGTCCGCCTACCATCTTATTGCCCTGGATTTTCTTTGCGTACTGAACAGGGATCTTACGGACGCCGCTGTTTAATATTACAACGAAAACAATCATGGCCAGAACGATTGCAATAATGACACAGGCGGCCACCACCGCAAGCGGAATGGATTTTCCCTTAACAAACTGCTCATAAAGGTTGCCAAAATCATCCGGAAGACGGGAGATAATGTTGATAACAAGTACTATCGAAATACCGTTTCCCACACCCTTCTCCGTAATGCGCTCGCCAATCCACATGAGGAACGCACTGCCGGCCGTCAATGCGGCAATAACCGTAATAACGTTTAAAACATTATATTCTCTCAAAAGTCCCTGATTACCAAATCCGATTGCCATTGCCGTACTTTCGATCAAAGCAAGTGCAACAGTCACATAGCGCGTAATCGAGGCGATCTTCTTCCTTCCATCCTCTCCGTCCTTTTGCATCTCTTCCAGCTTCGGAATCGCGATTGTCAAAAGCTGCATGATAATGGAGGAGGTGATATATGGTGTGATATTTAGCGCGAATACGGACATCTTCTCAAAGGAGCCGCCCGTAAACGCGTCAAAAAAGCTGAACGCACCGCCTGTTTGAGCCTGAAACCAGCTCGAAAACTGTTCACTGTTCACTCCCGGAACGGGAAGCTGGCAGCCGAAACGGATAATAACCAGCATAAAGAACGTAAAGATCAGTCCGGACCTGATTTCTTTGATTTTAAACGCATTTTTTAAGGTTGTTAACATTAAATCACCTCTGCTGTTCCACCAAGTGACTCAATCTTCTCCTTTGCGGATGCGCTGAATGCGTTTGCCTGAACATTGAGCTTCTTGGTTAATTCTCCTCTACCCAAAATCTTAACTCCGTCTCTAGGGTTTTTAACGATTCCAGCTTCAATTAAAGACTCTACTGAAACAGTAGCACCATCCTCGAATTTCTCTAATACTTCAAGATTAACGGCAACGATTTCCTTTGAGTTTCTGTTTGTGAAACCTCTCTTGGGAATACGTCTGTATAAAGGCATCTGACCGCCTTCAAAACCTACTCTCGGTGCGCCGGAACGCGCCTTCTGTCCCTTGTGCCCCTTGCCGGCTGTCTTACCGTTTCCTGAACCGTGTCCACGGCCTCTTCTAAAATTATCGCTGTGCTTAGAGCCTGCCGCAGGTCTTAAATTCGATAATTCCAATGAGTTGCTCATCTTCTGACACCTCCTTATTCTGCTTCTTCCACTTTTACCAAGTGATTTACCTTACGAATCATCCCTCTGGTTGCATCATTATCCGGAAGCTCCACGGTCTTATGCAGCTTAGTCAAGCCCATCGCTTCCACAGTAGCCTTGTTCTTAGGAACCGCACCGATTGTTGATTTCACCAAAGTAACCTTTAATGTCTTTGCCATCTTAACTTGCTCCTTTCCCAGACCTGCTCCTTTAAGCCATAACCTCTTCAACAGCCTTGCCACGGTTTGCAGCTACCTCTTCCGGCGTCTTTAACTGGGAAAGACCTGCAATTGTGGAAAGTACAACGTTCTGCTTATTATTGGAGCCTAAAGACTTTGTTCTGATGTTCTTAATACCTGCAAGCTCACAGACAACACGCGCAGGACCGCCGGCGATAATACCGGTACCTTCGGGAGCTCTCTTCAGCAAAACGCTGGAAGAACCGTATTTGCCCGTGATATCATGTGTAATGGAATTGCTCTCATCCATCGCAACCTTTACAAGTTTCTTCATTGCGTCTTCCTTGCCCTTACGAATGGCTTCCGGAATTTCTACGGCTTTACCAAGGCCTGCGCCTACGTGACCATTCCCGTCACCTACAACTACCAAAGCGGTAAAACGCATGTTACGTCCACCTTTAACAGTCTTGGTTACACGCTTAATTGCAACAACCTTATCTGTTAATTCAAGCTGACTAGCATCAATGATTGTACGTTTCATGTGATTTTCTCCCTTCCTAGAATACCAAGCCAGCTTCTCTTGCTGCCTCAGCTAAAGCTTCGATTTTTCCATGGTATAAAAAGCCGCCTCTATCAAAAACCACTTCTGTAATACCCTTATCCATTGCTCTCTTCGCAATGACTTTTCCTAAGTACGCTGCCGCTGCAACATCATTTGTCTTATCCAGCTCAGCCTTTACCTCTTTCTCTACGGTAGACGCTGCCACTAATGTATTTCCTACGGTATCGTCAATAATTTGAGCATACATATGATTATTGCTTCTGAATACTGCTAAACGCGGTCTCGTTGCAGTACCGCTGAAACGGTTACGTATTCTCATGTGTTTCTTTTTACGCACTTCTGTTCTTGATTTCTTGCTAACCATTTTTTACGCCCTCCTTATTTATTTCTTACCGGTCTTACCAACTTTACGTCTGATCGTCTCATCAGCATACTTAATACCCTTACCCTTATACGGCTCCGGTCTTCTCTTATCTCTGATTTCAGCAGCAAACTGGCCAACCTTTTCTTTATCAATACCCTTAACAATGATAACGTTCGTACCTTCAACGACCGTCTCGATTCCTTCCGGATCCATCATCTCAACAGGGTGAGAATATCCTAAAGACAGAGTCAATTTTTTCCCGGATTTTGCCGCTCTGTAACCGACACCGTTTACCTCAAGCTTCTTCTCATAGCCCGCGGTTACACCGACAACCATGTTATTCACCAATGTTCTTGTAAGGCCGTGCAGGGACTTCATCTTCTTCAGGTCATTCGGCCTTGAAACCGTTACCTCCGCACCCTCAACCTTGATTTCCATCTCAGAAGGCAACACTCTCTCAAGCGTTCCCTTAGGACCTTTTACAGTCACTTTATTATTTTCTGCAACCTCTACAGTAACACCTGCGGGGATCGCGATTGGCATTCTTCCTATACGTGACATGCCCGTACCTCCTTATATATATTTACCGCTTAAAAATCTGTTCGTTTTTACCAGACAAATGCTAATACTTCGCCGCCAACCTGAAGCTTTCTCGCTTCCTTATCCGTGATAACGCCCCGGTTGGTAGAGATGATCGCAATACCAAGCCCGCCAAGAACCTTCGGCAGCTCATCCTTGCCTGCATAGATACGCAGACCCGGCTTGGAAATTCTCTTCAAACCTGTGATAATTCTCTCGTTCTTATCTGCACCGTACTTTAACGTAATGTGGATTGTCTTAAACGCACCATCATCCACGACGTCAAAGCTCTTAATATATCCCTCATCCAAGAGAATTTGCGCAATCGCAAGCTTCATCTTTGACGCAGGAACATCTACTGTATCATGCTTTGCAGTATTGGCGTTACGGATTCTTGTAAGCATATCTGCAATCGGATCACTCATTGTCATTTCAGTTTCCTCCTTTTGGATTTCTATTCATTACCAACTTGCTTTCTTCACACCGGGAATCTGACCCTTGTATGCCAACTCACGGAAGCATATTCTGCAAACTCCGTATTTTCTCAAGTAAGCATGCGGACGGCCACAAATTCTGCAACGATTGTATTCCCGTGTGGAAAACTTAGGATTACGCTGTTGTTTGATTTTCATTGCTGTTTTAGCCATGAGAATTTACCTCCTTCAATTATCTGGCGAAGGGCATGTTGAACTGTGTCAGCAGTTCACGTGCTTCTTCATCTGTCTTAGCCGTTGTTACGAAAATGATATCCATACCTCTTACCTTGTCAACCTTATCGTACTCAATCTCAGGGAAGATAATCTGCTCCTTGATACCAAGCGCATAATTGCCTCTGCCGTCAAACGCGTTCGGGTTTACACCTCTGAAGTCACGTACACGGGGAAGTGCAAGATTTACAAGACGGTCAAGGAACTCATACATCTTCTCACCGCGAAGTGTTACCTTACATCCAATCGCCATACCCTCACGAATTTTGAAGTTTGCGACAGCCTTCTTTGCCTTTGTCGTAACCACCTTTTGTCCGGCAATGGTCTCAAGATCCTTAACAGCGGACTCTAAGGCCTTCGCATTTTCCTTCGCTTCGCCTACGCCCATATTGATAACGATCTTATCAAGCTTGGGAACTTCCATGATATTCTTATATCCGAACTTCTTGGTCATAGCGTCTACGATCTCGTTTTTATATAAATCTTTAAGTCTACTCACCGGTTTAGACCTCCTTCCTAGTATTAATCAATCACTTCACCTGTTGTCTTTGCGAAACGCACTTTCTTATCTCCTTCCATTCTGAAGCCTACGCGGGTAGCCTTGCCCTTATGGAGATACATTACGTTCGAAATATCAATCGGCGCCTCTTTCCGGATAATGCCGCCGTTCTGGTTTGCAGCGGAAGGCTTTGCATGCTTTGTGACAATGTTCACACCCTCAACCAGAACCTTAGACTTCTTCATGTCAACAGATAAAACCTTGCCTTCTTTGTCTTTATCCTTACCGGCGATAACCTTTACCGTATCGCCCTTCTTAATCTTTAACATCCTTGGCACCTCCTTACAATACTTCGGGAGCTAAGGAAACAATCTTCATAAACTGTTTCTCACGAAGCTCTCTTGCCACCGGTCCAAAAATACGTGTTCCTCTCGGAGTTTTGTCATCCTTGATAATGACAGCAGCATTTTCATCAAATTTAATATAAGAACCGTCCTTACGACGGGCGCCCTTTACGGTACGTACAACCACAGCTTTTACCACATCGCCCTTCTTTACAACGCCGCCTGGTGTTGCATCTTTGACGCTGGCAACAATTACATCGCCAATGCCGGCATATCTTCTTGTAGAACCGCCCATAACTCTGATGCAAAGTAACTCTTTCGCACCGGTATTATCAGCGACCTTGAGTCTGCTTTCCTGTTGTATCATGCTTATTCTCCTTCCAAACCACAAATGCTGTGATTTAACTTATTTTACTCTTTCGACAATTTCCACAAGTCTCCATCTCTTATCCTTGGATAAAGGTCTTGTTTCCATTACTTTCACGGTATCGCCAA
Organism: uncultured Lachnospiraceae bacterium; assembly: GCA_947178465.1. Lineage (GTDB taxonomy): Bacteria > Bacillota > Clostridia > Lachnospirales > Lachnospiraceae > COE1. Next base: position 5,011 of record CAMWYL010000134.1, read on the forward strand.
TGTTGCACTCATTATTCTCGTCATGCGCCTTCAGCTTATAAGTTCTCTTAACGATTTTTCCGTAAAGAGGATGCTTTACATGATCTTCAACAGCAACTACGATAGTTTTCTGCATTTTATTGCTAACAACCTTGCCTGTACGTGTTTTTCTAAGATTTCTTTCCACGACCACTTTCCTCCTACTCTACGTTCTTAAGATTTGCAGATATTACAGTCTGAATTCTGGCGATATTTCTTCTTACCTCTTTAATTCTTGCTGTATTGTCTAACTGATTCGTTGCATTCTGAAATCTCAAATTGAAAAGTTCTTTCTTTGCAGCTACTAATTCCTGTGATAATTCTGTAGCTGATTTGCTTCTTAAATCTTCTACATACTTATTAGTTTTCATTTACTGCACCGCCTTCCAAATCCGCTTTAGAAACGATCTTACATTTACAAGGAAGCTTGTGTGTTGCAAGACGTAACGCTTCTTTTGCCACATCCTCAGCGACTCCGCTGATCTCAAACATTACACGACCGGGCTTTACAACCGCTACCCAATACTCCAATGTTCCCTTACCGGAACCCATACGTGTCTCAGCAGGCTTTGCCGTAACCGGCTTATCCGGGAAAATCTTGATCCAAACCTTACCGCCACGCTTGATATGACGTGTCATTGCAATACGGGCAGCCTCTATCTGATTCGATTTAATCCAGCAAGGCTCCAATGCTACGATACCATACTCACCGTAAGTAATGGTATTACCTCTCTGAGCCTTACCTCTCATTGTACCGCGAAACTGTTTACGACGCTTTACTCTTTTTGGCATTAACATTATTTATCGCTCCCTTCCTTGTTTCCTTTAGTAGGAAGTATCTCGCCCTTGTAGATCCAAACCTTGACACCTAACTTGCCATAGGTGGTATCTGCCTCTGCGAAACCATAGTCAATATCTGCTCTCAATGTCTGAAGTGGAATCGTTCCCTCGCTGTAGAACTCTGTACGCGCCATATCCGCACCGCCAAGACGACCGGAAACCGCTGTCTTAACACCAAGTGCGCCGGACTTCATTGTTCTACCCATGCAGGACTTCATGGCACGTCTGAAGGATACACGGTTCTCAAGCTGCTGTGCAATATTCTCTGCTACGAGCTGCGCATCTCTGTCAGGTCTCTTAATCTCCTTGATATCGACAAGGACATTCTTACCTGTCAACTTCTGAAGCTCTTTCTTGGTTATCTCAATCTCCGCGCCGCCCTTACCGATGACAACACCGGGCTTTGCCGTGAAGACAACAACCTTTACTCTATCCGCGGCTCTCTCGATTTCAATCTTGGAAACGCCGGCACTAAACAGCTTCTTCTTTAAAAACTTTCTGATATTGTAATCTTCTACTAAGTAATCAGCAAACTCAGCATCCGCATACCATTTTGAATCCCAATCCTTAATAACGCCGACTCTCAGTCCATGAGGATTAACTTTCTGTCCCATTTTCTTCCTCCTATCTCTCATCCAGCACAATTGTAATGTGGCTCATTCTCTTCTCGATTCTATAAGCTCTGCCCTGTGCTCTTGGTCTTACTCTCTTCATTGTAGGTCCCTTATTTGCATAGCACGTTGCGATATAAAGGTTCTCTGCGTTCATACCGTTATTATTCTCGGCATTCGCAATCGCTGACTCCAAAAGCTTCTTGATAATGCCGGAAGCATATCGGGGGCTGTACTCCAAAATAGCCAATGCGGACTGTACGTCCTTGCCTCTGATGGCATCCAATACAAAGCATGCCTTCTGAACAGACACTCTGGCATAAGAGAGCTTTGCTGACGGTCTGGTTTCTCTATTTTCTGCGTTTCTCTTTCTTTTATAACTTGTTCTGCTATATTTTTCCTTCGCCATGGTTGAACCTCCTTTCAACTAATTATTTCACCTTTGATTTCTTTTCGTCCTTACCATGTCCTCTATAAGTTCTGGTTGCAACGAATTCACCAAGCTTATGTCCAACCATATCCTCTGTTACATATACGGGAACATGCTTCCTGCCGTCATGCACTGCAAATGTATGGCCTACAAATGCAGGGAAAATCGTGGAACGACGGGACCATGTTTTAATTACTGTTTTATTGCCTGACGCGTTCATTGCATCAACCTTCTTTAACAGGCTTGCATCTGCGAAAGGGCCCTTTTTTAATGATCTAGCCATTAGGTAATTCCTCCTTGTTTTGGAAAATACACCTCTGCTTTACAGGTAAGCTATTATTTCATAGCCAAGCTATGCTATTTCATAGCTTTCCCATCTCTTCTTCTTACGATAAGCTTGTTGGAAGCCTTGTTCTTTCTGGTCTTCAAGCCAAGCGCAGGCTTACCCCAAGGTGTAGATGGTCCGGGACGTCCGATACCGGTCTTACCCTCACCACCACCATGCGGATGGTCATTCGGGTTCATAACGGAACCACGGACAGTCGGTCTGATACCCATATGACGTTTCCGTCCTGCTTTACCGATTTTGATAAGGTTGTGATCCCCATTTCCCACAACACCGATGGATGCTCTGCATACGATGGGAACCATTCTCATTTCGCCGGAAGGAAGTCGAAGTGTCGCGTACTTACCCTCTTTTGCCATTAACTGCGCGCTGTTTCCTGCAGAGCGTACAAGCTGTCCGCCCTTGCCCGGGTACAGTTCGATATTGTGTACATTGGTACCGACCGGAATTTCAGAGAGCGGCAGGCAGTTTCCTACTCTGATCTCTGCATTCGCGCCGTTCATAACCTTCATTCCGTCCGTCAGGCCTTCCGGAGCAAGGATATAAGCCTTCTCGCCGTCCTCATAGCAAATCAATGCGATGTTTGCGGAACGGTTCGGGTCATACTCAATACCGATAACCTTTGCACTGATGTCATCTTTTCTTCTCTTAAAATCAATGATTCTGTATTTCTGTCTGTTGCCGCCGCCCTGATGACGAACGGTAATCTTACCCTGATTATTCCGTCCGGAATGCTTCTTCTTGGATACGCAGAGAGACTTTTCGGGAGTCTTCTTTGTAATCTCAGAGAAATCAGATCCGGTCATGTTTCTTCTGGAAGGTGTATATGGGTTATATGTCTTAATTCCCATGATTATTTCTCCTTTTCTTTTTATTTATTATCACACTTGTCTGTGTAT
>CAMWYL010000135.1 GCA_947178465.1 uncultured Lachnospiraceae bacterium
GTTGATATACAGCTGGATATCCTTATCCGGATCCTGCGCCTCCAGAAAGAGAAGCTGCGCAATGATCACTCCCGCCGAGCTGTCATTGACCTCCTCCCCCAGAAACACAATCCTGTCGGAAAGCAGCCGCGAATAAATATCATAGCTTCTCTCTCCCCTGCTTGTCTGTTCCACTACATAAGGCACTAAGCTCATGCTGCCATCATCTCCCCTCCCAGTCTCCGGTATTCCTGCGGCGTGCGCCCATATATGGCGCGAAAAGCCGGAGTAAATGCCTGTTGCGAGCCGTACCCTGCCTCCAGCGCGATTTCTATAATCGGCTGTGTTGTCTCCACCAGCTTTTCGGCAGCCCGCTCCAACCGTATCCCTTGAATATATTTGTGTATTGTCCCTCCCGTGCTCTCCTTAAATGCCCTTGCCACATAGTATTTAGAGTAATTTAAAGCCTGTGCGATTTTCTCCAAGTCCAAATCCGTATCGTTGTCCAAATTCTCCTCAATATAGGCAAGCACTCTGCGCGTTACCTGTTTGTTTCCCATGCAAACATCTCCCTTCTTTTTGGCTCATTATAGCACGCCCGCATCCCCCTGTCTTAATAAAAATTGCCCTGTTTCCTTATTTCTGTGAACTGCCTTCCCCGGAACATTCAAATTCAATTATGAATCTGCCGTTTTGCCGGTTATTGTATTCTCCCGCCGGGTATGCTATGATTGGTGATAAAAAGGAGGTTTCCTATGTGGTTATTATTCGCAGTTCTGTCCTCAGTATTTGCAGCACTGACCTCAATTCTCGCAAAAATGGGCATCAGCGAGGTCAACTCCAACCTTGCGACTGCAATCCGGACAACGGTTGTCCTGATTTTGTCATGGGGTATCGTGCTTCTCACCAATGCCCATACGGGTCTTCGTGAAATCAGCCAAAAAAGTTGGATATTCTTAATCCTGTCAGGTCTTGCAACCGGCGCTTCATGGCTCTGTTATTACAAGGCGTTGCAAATAGGGGATGTCTCCAAGGTTGTGCCGATTGACAAGCTCAGCGTTGTCATCACGCTGGTGCTTGCTTTTGTACTCCTGCATGAGACCTTTACGGCAAAATCCCTGATCGGCTGTATCCTGATTGGCGCCGGAACACTGTTTATGGTGCTTTGATGCGCCGCCCGCAATCTCCTATCCTATGAAAACGGATTGATCCTGCTATAAATCCCATAAGCTCATCTGGGAATATTCATCTGACTTGTCCATGGCAGATAAATACTCAAATATCCGCGCATTGTCGTGCACGATTCCGGTACGCTCACAGGTGGCATGAAAGAGCCGCATAAGGTCGGCGCTGTTGGGACTGTCCAAGACATATTGATTCCCATAGGCGTGTATATACCGCTCCTTCATCCCCGGAAACAGTTGGTCAAGTCGGCTGTAAAAGTATTCCCGGTTGCCCTCCCGCAGTGTCATTCCCATCCCAAAGCAGATAATACCATAAACCTTCGCCTCAATGCACAGGTCAAGAATGCCGGAGATATTCTCTGCGGTATCATTGAGAAACGGCAAAATCGGAGACAGCCACACCACTGTCGGTATCCCTGCATCCCGCAAGGTCTTTAGCACCGCAAAGCGTTCCCTTGTCGTACTCACATTCGGCTCAAGCTTTTTGCACAGCTCCTCGTCATAGGTCGTCAGCGTCATTTGTACGACACACTTCGCCTTTTCGTTGATTTTCTGCAGCAAATCAATATCTCTCAAGATGCGGTCAGACTTGGTAATCACCGTAACTCCAAAGCCGTACGCTTCAATCAGGGTCAGGGCCTTGCGCACATTCCCGATTTCCATTTCCAGCGGAATATACGGGTCTGTCATTGAGCCGGTGCCTATCATACACCGCTTGCGTTTACGCCGCAGCGCCGTCTCAAGCAGCGCAATTGCGTTCTCCTTTACCTCAATATCCTCAAAAGCGTGCTCCATATGATAGCACTTGCTTCTGGAATCACAGTAGATGCAGCCGTGCGAACAGCCGCGGTATAAATTCATGCCGTTTTTCGCGGATAATATTCCCTTTGCTTGAACGTAATGCATTGCGCGTCCTCCTGTTTTGTCCTGTCTGTTTCTTTCAAAGCATATCACAACTGTATCCCCATTGCTATGGGATTTTCTATCTCTTTTCGTTGAAATCCCACCGGACCTATTGTAAAATGGAAAATACGATAATAATACCAACAATTTTTGAAAGGATGGGCATATGATAAAGGCAATCGGATTTGATGTGGGACACACGCTGATAAACTACCGCAATCCCTTAAATTGGCGTTCGCTGTACCATCCGGCGCTTGAACAGGCCGCCAACGGCTGCGGCATTTCCCTGTCGGATGAGATGGCTGCCGCCGCAACGGAAATTCTTTTGAAATATAATACGCGGTTGAACTACCGCGAACATGAAGTCTCTGCCGACACGATTTTCGGCGAGATTTTAGGACAATGGCAGCTTGATGTTGACATGGACACCATAAAAACAGGCTTCTATTCCTTCTTTCAGGCAGATGCCGCACCCTATCCCGACGCAGCGGACACCTTAATCGCACTGTCTCAAAAAGGAATCAAAATCGGCGCACTGACAGATGTTGCCTATGGCATGGACAACAAATTTTCTCTGCGCGACCTTGCTTCTCTTTCCGATTTCATCGATGTCGCGCTGACCTCGGTGGATGTCGGTTACCGCAAGCCGCACAGCGCAGGCTGGCAAAGGCTGATGGATACCTTACAGGTATCAGCGGAGGAAATGATGTATGTCGGCGATGAGGAGAAGGATATTGTCGGAGCAAACAGGCTCGGAATCACGTCCGTCCTGATAAACCGCACAGAGACGACTGCGGATTTCGGACAGACATATACGATACAATCACTGCATGAGCTTTTAACGCTTATTTAAAGAGGGAGGATACAATGGAAGATTTTGGTTTTCAGGAAATGCAGGAAATGCAGCGGAAGCTGCAGAAGCAATATCAGGGTCGCTGGGAGCCTGTTACACCACAGGCAGCCCGAAACAAGATGCTGTGGATGATGATAGAAGCCGGGGAGGCCGCAGATATCATCAAAAAGGAGGGCGACCAACGCATTGTGGAAGAGCCGGACACCCGAACGCATTTTGTTGAAGAACTGGCGGACACCCTGATGTACTATAATGATGTTATGCTGTGCTATGGCATATCCGTTGAGGAGTTGAAAAAGGTCTATCTGGACAAGCACCAAAAGAATATGAACAGATGGTAAAAAAACAGTTGACATATGCATTCAAAAGAGGTAAAATAATTCTGTTCGCAGGAGTGGTGGAATTGGCAGACGCGCAGGCTTCAGGTGCCTGTGGTAGCAATACCGTGTGGGTTCAAGTCCCATCTCCTGCATGTTAAAGGCGCATATCTGAATGTGCCTTTTTTATATTCATATATTCACTTTTACAACCATGTCTGCGTTTTCCTTACTCACATCCGGCAACAGCGCCAATATTCGTTGGGAACTGCACTAAATCGCCTTTCTCAAAATACATTTCGGCAGACGCTTAAAATTTCCCGCCGCCACCGCCATGTGTCGCACCGGAAGAAGATGTATGCGTCCGGGAACCACCCGAACTCCCACCCGAACTGTTTGAAGTATTGTATTCTACCTTTTTCCTGCGGTCGACATGCCTGTAAAGAAACAGGTCATTCTTTTTCGTCAGCTGCATGCTTCCCTGCTTCATATAATTGTCCGCTGTCGACTGACTGTACACCGATGTCAGCTGTATTCTCATGACTCCCGTCACAATCAGCGATATGATGAACGCAATCCCTAATGCTGTCAGAAGACCCCAGACAGGCTCAAAGGAACCCTCCGGAAGGTTGTCAACATCATATGCTTCTCCGGTCCTTGCCTGTGTTATGAAATCATCACACAGCTTTGCAAAGTTTGTGAACGCTGTTGCATAATTACCTGCACTCAAATCAGACACAAACCGTTCAGAGATATACTCCCGCCCTGCGTCAGTAATCGCCGTTATACCGTATCCGCGTGTCGATATGTACCAATCTCTTTCGCCCATACTGATCAAAAGAAGGATTCCGTCCCGTTTGTCTCCGAAGCCATAGCCGTTATAATCGTAATAATCATCAGCGTATACCACAGCGGTCTTGCCTTCCATAGAGTCGACTGTGACCACCACGATATCAACCTGCTGCCGTTCGCTGATCTCATCCAACATGTCTGACAAATCGGATTCCTCGCTGTCTGAGAGCAGACCGGCCATATCCACAAGCCTCGGCGGATCTCCTGCCGCAAACGAGGGAAGCACTGAAATTGCAGATAAAAATACGGTACATACAACGAACAACAGCGCAATAAATGTGCCATTCCGGCTCTTATTCAATGTCTTCATCCTTTGCCCCTCCTTACACCAGCCAGAGCAGGCAGTAAACGGCATACAATACCATACCTATGATCCCTGTCAGACCAAACAACCATTTTTTATATGCAGCTTTATCCAATGGCAGATTACCGACCATCTTGCCGGTCTGACCGTTCATGGCAAAAAGATAATTCTCACCATTCCATGTAGTGCTCAGAAGCCATACCGGAAACAGAGCATAGGATACTTTGCTGTTTCGCAGCCGGATACTGCCGGTCTCCTTTGTAACAGTCGCATATCCTTTGACCGTCTCGTAAAAGGCCGCCTCTGTACTTTTCCGGATGCGCTCGTTGACACGCTCTACACTCTGTTCTGCGCCCACATCATATTTATCCGCCAAATAACCTGCCAGATATGCAGTCTGAAAATCCACCGCCTCCGAGATATCAAAGGGTTCAATGGACTCCATAAATTTGTCAGGCATTTTGGAGGATCCGTCCACGGGAACTCCTTCAAAGCTAAGCTTTCCGCCCCGGCTTACCGCATAGAACTTTGTCTCAGTATAATCGTATTTACTGTCGCTCCATGTACGGACTTTGGTTGCCTTATAGCGCATATTAACATCGGCAGCGGTGTTAAACAGCCAGAACGGAACATATACCCCTTTCACTTCATTGATATGATTTTGATCTTTAAATATTTGGGGAAGCAGGCGTTTTCCTTCACAATGTTTCCTGAATGCCTCCATCGCGGCTCTTTTATCCACTTTAAACGGAATCACATAATCCGGTTTCAATGCACCTGAGAGCCGTCCCGTCATAACTACCGGACTTCCACAGAACGGACAAGAGGTAGCTGCCGTATTCTCATCACACGTAATTTCACCACCACAGGAATGGCAGGCGTAAGCATTCAATCTGCCAAGCTCATCCTCCTGCCACTTAGCTCCCGAAGCCATCTGCCACCTCATATCGTCCGCCCGGTCACCTTTCAGCTCACTGTCATAGCTTGCCAGTGTTTCCATCTCAAATTCCGTATTACAGAAGGGACATTTCATTTTTTGTATCGTACTGTCAAAGGTAATGGCGCCGCCGCAGCACGGACATTTGTATTCTTGTATTACCGCCATCGTACTCCTCCTTATTTTATTGCTGATACACAGACATAGTGTAACGTATTCGTTTATAAAAATCAATATTACTACATGAAACACCCTGCAATTGCACCAAATCGACTACCGGTACCGGCTGATACGCACGAACGTTATCCACAGACACCGCGCAGCGATGGCATTCATATCGAGATACGCAGGATAAACTGCCCGTCTCCCGCCGAAAAAGCATACATGCCGTCATACTGTTCCACAATAGCGCAAATGCTTCGTACACCAATCCCATGTCCGGACCTGTTCGTGACAGGAATCCCATCATCAAAAGCGACATCCTCACCACAGGAATTGATTATCTGCAAAAAGAGCTTTCCGTTTTTTTCATATACAGAGACTTCAATCACTCCCGCCCGTCCCTTTTTTCTCTGTTCCATGCAGGCATACAGCGCATTTTCCAACGCGTTGGACAACAGCACGCACAGGTCTGTTTCAGAAACAGGAATAAGCTGAGGAAGCCCTGCCTTGACCTGCATCAGGATACCGCTGTCCTCAGCCCGTTTTGCAAATGTAGAGAAAATCAGGTTTGCAGCTTCATTTTCACAGAATACCGTCACCTTATTTGCCTCGATTTCGGAGTAAATTTCCTGAATGTATCCCTGTGCCTGCCGGAGTTGTCCGTTTTCGATGCATGCAGAAAGATACTGCATATGATGGCGCATATCATGGCGGTAAGCGCCGGTCTTTTCCTGAGACTCCCGCAGTGCGGCAATTTCACGGACGCTCTGCTCGACTTGCATATTCAGGATTGCCTGCGTCTGTTCGAGCCTGCTGCGGGTCCGCCGCTCCTGCGAAATGCAGACCACGAAAAACAAATATGCCACACTGCACACAAAAGGCATAAATTCCACGGCGACCGCTCCCCCCTCCAAAAGCAGGCCTGTATAGATGCGCGTCAGATAATCGAAACCGTAATATAATGCCGGTACCAGACCAAACAGACACTGCAGCAAAATCGGATACCGGGAAATGGAACGCACGGCCGGTGCAGCAAACCATATTAAAATCAGCAAAATCGGAAGCGTCATAACCAGCTCGGCCATATTCTGCATTGCGGAACCGCCTGCAAATATGGCTACAATCAACAATGCCAGCCATCGTCGGATCTGGCAGCAAAGATAGGCGGCCAAAACGGAAATCGTCGGCCAGAAACATTTTCGGTTCAGGATACAGAGCAACACTGTCAGAGGAAGATGCGTAATAAACGGATAAAGCTTCTCCACAATGTCCGGATCAACCCCAAAATAAATAATGCCCTGAAACAATAAAATCGCAGCAATGCCGCCCGACATGGCAAAAATCTTCTTCCGCGTCCAAAGAATATCGCAGAATGCCGCGGATAAGACCATACCAAAAACTCCTACTGAGATAAGGTTAATCAACCGGACACTGATCATGATATAAATACCTGCTTTCTGTCGAATGCATACTCAAGATACAAATTTTTGATTTCGGAACACTTTCCATGCGGAATGGGAATTTCCGCCATATTCTCCATCGTGATCGCCTTGTAAGAAATCTTCCTGATATACTCCATATTAATCATAAATGAGCGGTGCGGACGCACGAAGTTCTCATACTGCGACAGCTGTCCATACAATTTATCCATATTCCCGGCGCCTTCCAAAACCTCACCGTTTTCCATATGGAACAACAAGGTGCGGCCGAACACTTCGCAGTATTCCAACCTGTCCAAATCAATCCGTGTGATTCCGCTTTTACAGCGCAGAATCAGACTGTACTGCTGTTCTTTTTTACATTCGGAAATGGCGGAAGTCATCAGCCTGAAAAAATCCTCCTCCCGGATTGGTTTCATCTGATAATAATATGTACCGACTGTATAAGACTGTACCGCAAACTCAGAGGACGACGTCAGAAAAATAATTTTGACAACACTGTCATACTGTCGGATTTCTTTTGCGATATTGATTCCATTCTCATTTGGCAGGATAATATCCAGAAACAGGATATCGTAGCGCACGCCTTTCTCGATTTCAGCCAACAGCTCCAAAGAACTGCAAAAAGCAGCACACTCGATTTCCTGATTGTATTTTGTGCGATACCGGCCAAGCAGACCTTTGAGCTCGCCCAATACGGAAATGTCATCATCACAAAACGCGACCTTTATCATAAATTACCTTTGTCCTTTCTTCCCCCTGTGCCTGCCATGGAATATAATGTCAAGAAATTGACATTATCAATTTCTTGACATTATCAATTCTTGACATTATCAATTCTTGACATTGTCAATGCTTGACATTGCGTCTTTTCCTAATTAAAATAATTAAATGAAAATTATTTTAAATATAACATACTTACACCCCAAGAACCGTCAACAGCGCGAAATGTGGTTGAAACTGCGCGAACGGTAAATTGGATTGGTTAAAGGATTGTGAGGAATGAGTTCATACATATGAAAACACGACGATTATTTATGGCAATACTTGCGACAGCGTTTATTCTGTCCGGCAACCTTTCAACGATTGTAGTGAAAGCAGACCTGATGCCGGAAGAGACAATAACGAAACAGGAAAGCGCTGAAATATCTGACGAAGAGACACCCCGACAGGAAGGCACGGAAACGTCTGACGAAGAGACCGCCAAACAGGAAA
>CAMWYL010000136.1 GCA_947178465.1 uncultured Lachnospiraceae bacterium
TGGACGTATCTGAACCTGTTTGATACACCGGATTACAGAAATCGTGGTATGGAATGGGTACCGTACACGACACCGGCAAGCAAGAGCGGATATGTATTCGGTGTATTGGACTTCGGCGGTATTTCTTCCGCTACAGAGCATCCGAGAGAGGCTTACGAGCTTCTGAAGTGGATGGGCTGGGGTGCAGAAGGCTGGCAGGCTAAGCTGGACGCTTATCAGGATGTTGAGACGTATGCGGATCTTCCACTTTACAGACAGGCAATGCCTTGCCCGATCACAACCGATGAGGCGATCTGGAAGGAGTTCCAGGAGTCCTTCTATCCGACGGCACAGACAAGAACTTATCAGTCTGTTTATGACCCTGTAAACGGTGAGGACCTTGTTACGGCAGATGAGGATACCAAGTATGGTAAGTACTTTGACGACTTCTTCGCAAACTGCAAGAATCCGGTTCCGTTTGGCGACTGCCAGATCCCCGGTTTCGCAGACTTCCTGGCAACCTCTTACTTTGCGGTAGGCGATACCTTGGGCGTTGAGGATCAGGTTCGTCTGGAAGGTAAGAATGCAAATGACTTTGCGGCAGAGCTTGAGCAGAAGGGCTATGATGCAAATCAGGCAGCTTTGGCAGCGGCAAAGGAAGCATACTCCATGATTGGAATTGAGTTGAATTACTAATATAAAGCAAAAACAATAAGGGGCGTTGAAAAACGTCCCTTATTGTCCGATTGGGTGCTGAAAACGCTGTAAGGGACGCAGGTAATGTGGTGTCTGTGTCAAGGATTGCGGGCGGCTCGGAAAGGCAAGAGGGTTATGATGAAAATAAACAGAAAGGTGTGGATGGCAGCGGCTCTGGCGGTAATAGGCATGATGCTTGGAGGCTGTAGTGGAGACGCGGCGGTAGAGGAGGCTGCTACGGAAGCGGCAGACAAGGAAATGGAAGAAACTCACGAGAGTACCCTGACGGAGGAAGCAGAGACGAAGACAGAAGCAGCAGAAGAGACGGAAGAAAAAATGACAGAAGTGTCATACAGCCGTGTGTCTGTCCACGACCCTTCGGTGGTGTATGACAATGGGACGTATTATATTTTCGGTTCCCATATGGCATGGGCAAAAAGCACGGACTTGATGAATTGGGAGTCCTTTCAGATGAATATCAATGCGGAGTATCCGGAGTTGTTTGGCAGGGAATGGGAGGCGTACTGTAAGACGGCCTCGAACCCGAACCTGAACGGGAATCTGTGGGCGCCGGATGTGATTTATAATCCGAATATGGAGAAATACTGCCTGTATATGAGTGTAAACGGGGACGACTGGAACTCGGTGATTGTGATGCTTACCGCAGACAGCATTGAGGGACCGTATGAATATGGCGGTCCTGTGGTGTATTCCGGATTTAATACCGATTCGCATAAGGTGGAGCTTACGGATGTATATCAGGTGTTGGGAGAGGATGCCAATCTTACCCGGTACCAGAATATCAAAAACACGAAGCTCAACTGCATTGACCCTTGTGTGCTCTTTGATGACGACGGCGGTCTTTGGATGACATACGGTTCATGGTTTGGCGGACTTTATATCCTGAAGCTGGATGAAAATACAGGGCTTCGGGACTATGAGACCACATATGAGACCGTTGCGAACGAATCGGATGCATATTACGGGTATAAGCTGCACGGCGGGTTTGGCGTTTCAGGGGAAGGTCCCTATATCATAAAGAAGGACGGTTACTATTATCTCTTTGTTTCCTACGGCGGTCTGGTGGCGGACGGCGGATATCAGATGCGTATTTTCCGTTCGGAGAGCATCACGGGTCCGTATGTGGATGAGGCCGGGAACAATGCGGTATATACGAGGGAATGTAACGACCTCTTTGAGAAGGTCGGCGTTCGGATTATGGGCTCCTATGACTGGACCGGCAATCGGGAAATCCGGGTTGCACAGGGACATAATTCTGCTTATGTTGCAGAGGACGGAAAGATTTACCTGATATACCACTCACGCTTTGCGGGCGGAAAGAACGGCATCCCCGAGGCGCATGAGGTACGGGTGCAGCAGCTTTTCGTGAACGAGGACGGCTGGCTGGTGGCGGCGCCCTATGAATACGCGGGAGAGGAGTTGAGCCTGACCGGATATGATATGGCGCAGATGTGCGGAAATTATGAGTTTATCGTGCATATGCCGACCGCCTATTACCAGAAAGCCGGCAATTCAACGATTGGCATTATGCAGCTCTCCAATATAACATTAAATGAAGACGGGAGCGTGACCGGAGATTTGGCGGGAAGCTGGACTTATGAGGAAGGAAGCCCGAACATGACGATAACGGTTGACAATGTGACTTATAAGGGCGTATTTCTGGAAATGCCCAGCGAGCAGTTGTATTTTAATCCCAATCAGAGAAAGGTAGTTATGACCTTTACGGTGTTGGGGGACAATGTGACCGCGTGGGGAAGCAAGTAAACGCAAATATCAAAAGAGTAATTGGGAATTTTGAAGCCGGCAGATTGTACGGGAATTGTACACTGCCGGCTTTGACAAATTTAAGGTAAATTGCATTGTAAGCAAGGACGTTTTTCTGTATAATTATGGTGCGGCGGGAGCAATCGGTATCGTATTTCCTGTTGCGGATTTTTTAAATTTGAAAATTTCTGGCGGCGTGGATATCTTGGGGATGCCTATGATAAGATATGAATATGGCAATATTTCCCAATTGACAAGGTCGTCGCATTTTTATTAGGGGGACATCGAATTAAGATTTTTAAACTGGTGGTTTATATAAGATTATCAGAAGCGTTTAAATGATGGTAAATAGGTGGAAAAATTTGCAAAGAATATTTGCTTTTATTCGTTTTGCGTTCCTTAAAGGAGATTTCATGATTTTTGAATACGATGAATTAAAAGAAGCTGTAACAGAAGATTTTGAGCGATTTTATCAGATGGGATTCAGTGAAACACAAATATTTCCCGCTGTTTTGGACGAATACAAGTATGGAGAAGATTTCTGCCAGGCAGAAAATGTTTGCATCCATATATTCTTGGCAATGAATTATGCGAAAAATGGATTAAATTTTAAGATAATTACAGAAGAATTAAACCATTTTATCACTGAAGAAAGTGAACAAGAAGTTCGGGCCACATTAGGAAACGAATTTGTAAAATACGTTGCGGATTTAGCGTTGCTGATGAAAAACATCAGTTGGGAACACAAAAGTTCATTGGGACTAATGAAAGAGGGTTGAAACAATATTGGAAAAACTATGTGAGAACTTTCCGGAAAAAATGGAAATGTAAAAAGTTTAATGAGTGGAAAAATGTTGGTCTTTTTGCTGCTGTTAATGTAAAAAGGAATAGGAAATATTGATGAAGAGGCAGTTGAATTATATTGGGACTGGTTGAAATATGCGGAAAAGAATGCTGAACTATTGATTCGATAGGGATTTACTCCTTCTTTTTATGAGTTTTATGGGGTGGATCAAAGGATGGTTAAATCCCCTGATGAAATGTGTCAGCTGCTGATTATGGAGTCTTTCGTACTATTTCTTCAGGATAATACAATCACAATGGGAAGTTGCTTGTCAAATCCTGGGTTTATGTTCGGGCATTACATTGAGTACGATTGGGACCGTGAGTGGAATTTGATTTATTCTTATATTTGTTAAAATAGGCGGGAACGTTTTTGTGAAAAAAGGCGAATAAATGGAAAGACATGTATATACTTTATTAAAAGGCAGGTGGGGAATAAGTATTGCCATATATGGACAAATTTTTGACAAAGAATTTTTTAGGGATGATAGTATCATTGTGGAAGATGGAATATACCTTTCATTTTCCAAAGAACCTTTAATAAAAAATGAGATATTTTGTAAAGAAGATAGGGAATCAATTTTCAGGGCTGTTAAGATGGTTGGGGATAATATTGTTTCTAACAGCCCGTTTCACAATAATACAGTCATTCAAATATGCAGCTTGCAATATAGTTTGTGCTATTATCAGGAAGAAGCTATGATTGCAGCTATGCTTAATTGGTGTTCCAAGACCTTTCATTTTGAACTTAAAAATATAGACAGCAGATTTGATTATGAAAATAACAAATATTTTTTTGTTTTCCATAATCACCTTCCCACGGTGCAGGATGATTTCGGTAAGCAGATGCACTGCGACTGTGATTGCATCGGAGACGAGAACTTCGAGGAGCGCTTATGTTGAGGTAAGAGATTTTACGAAAAGTTCAGTTTTCAAAAGATAATATCTGATGTATAATAAAAGCAGCGAAGGAAGGTGATATTTCTGTATACTGCTTACTTGCTAAAAAGCACACATTTTAAGATGGCCGACAAACGAGTGGTTGCCATTTTAAATTGTTAAGAGACCGGAAAACTAGGTTATGCAATTGGTATAATTGGCAAAATATTTTGATATCAAAATAATAATTTAAAGACGCATAAAAACCATGTATTTCAGTATGCAGACAACGAACTATATCAACGAAACAGTTGTCTGCTTTTCTTATGTTCATTTTACTGCTATAATACTTTTATACAGATTTGGAGGAATGATTCCTGTTTGAGCCGCCAAAGGCGGCATGGAGGATTTTGACATGAAATTTTCAGAATGGAGCTATACAAGACCTGATTATTCAGCAGTAAAGAAAAAAATAAGCGATTGTAAAAGCAAGATGCAGAACGCCGGGTCCTATCAGATGTTCCGCGATGCCTGGATGGACGTTAAAAAAGAAATAGAATATATGGTATATCAGGAAGAAATTATCTATATACGCCATCTGTGCGGGATAGATTATCAGTATAGTCTGGGGGAAGTGGAAATACAAAACAGGGAGGAGCCTTCGGTGTATGCGCTGCGTGATGAATGTAACAGGATAGCAGCGGCTTCCGGATATCGTCGTGAATTGGAACGGGAATTTGGAAACCGGATTTTTGCGCATCTTGATCAGCATAGAGCCGCGGAAAGCTCTGACAGTATAAGATTGCAGTCGGAAGAATCCGCATTAAAACTGCAGTACAGAAAATTGATGGTAAAGGATAATCGTGATGATGAAGCGCTGTATCAAGTGTTCCGAAAGCTGATAGAGATTCGCTGTGAGCTTGCGGACAGCTTTGGCTATGACAGTTACATAGATCTTGGATACCTCATTCAGGGACGGCAGGATTACGGAACAAAAGAGCCGGCAGATTTCCGCCGCAATATCCAAAAATATGTTACGCTCGCAGTGGCGGATATCAAGGCAAAGGGAATCGACTATGACTATCCGCCTGCAATTGCTGCAAACCCGGGAGAGTTAATTTCTGCTATTGCCGCTATGTTTAAAGACCTGTCTTATGAAACAGGAAGCTATATTGAGGAAATGACGCAGAAGGAACTGTACGATCTGGAAACAAGGGCGAATAAGCGAGGTAACCTGTTTACATGCTGTATGCTGCCATATGAGAAGCTTCCTTTTATCATTGGAAATTATACAGGCAATGGAATGGAAACGGGATATACGGTCCATGAATTCGGTCATGGGTTCGCTTTTTATACCGCGGCGAGAAAACAGCCGTTGTATGAATTGCATCGTTCTTCTCCTGCCGTGAATGAAATACATTCCAAAACAATGGAACACTTTATGTTCCCCTATTTAAAAATGTTTGTAGGAGAACATAAAAAAGAGTATATACGAAATCATTTGATGCAGCAGCTGGAAAATCTGGCATATCGGTGTGCCATAGATGAATTTGAGCATCTGATGTATGACAGGAATATGTCAAGGGTACAGCTTTGTGAATTGTGGGCGGATATTTCAAACAGATACACTCCTTGGAACAGAATATCTCCGGAGGATATCCATCAGGGAAAATGTTGGCCGCGCCAAACACATATCGTTGAAAGTCCGTTTTATTATATACAATACGACATTGCGCAAATCAGTACTTATGAGTTTTATCTTAAGATGAAAAGCAACTATGAGCAGGCATGGTCGGATTATATGAGGCTGTGCAGTGAAGGGGGAAGTAAATCCTATCAGGAATTGTTGGAAACCGCTCATCTGTCCAATCCGTTTATCGGAAGCGCAGTAGAGGATATCTGCCATCCTATTGTTGATGAGTTGTACAGTCTTTTATAATGTTATGGGAAACGATTTTAGTTGTTTACTATATATTGGTGTGGGTTAAAAGTCAGTTGTGTTTTTGTCAATAAAGGTACAGGTGTTTAAAAAATCAGTAAGCGCCGTTTCTGTGTCCTCTGCATAGCTCTCTACACAGGTTAATTCAATGCATACGGCCGTCTGTGCATAAATGCCAAAGGTGGAGGCGCCATGTGTATAAGGAGCGCTTTCGCTTTTACAGTTATACAGCAGGAGTATATAGGTCTGCCCGTTGCAGACAATTTCTTTTTCTTCCATGACATCATAATTGCGTCTTCCGGCGTCAAGCCAGGAGTCCCTGTTGAGCTGCGCCTGTTCTTCACTTGAATATTCTCCCAGCAGGAGGTAAAGTCTGGCCTCGTACAAATCAGAAGGTTCGCCGGTGCCGGTCTCATAAGCTTTAGCTTCACCGGCCGTCCAGGAGGCATAGTATAGCCCGTCCGATGCCAAAACATCATTGTTATCTAAAAGGACAAAATCGCTTTCTGCGATTTGAATCATAAGATGGTGCCCGACAATGATGTGGTCTGTTTGGGGGAGCTGCGCCCGGCCTTTTCCAAACAGGACAAAGATTAATGCAAGCAGGAAAATGCCACAGACAATATACCGTTTATGGCTCCGGCACCATCCTTTTAATTTCTCCGCCTTTGTCAGGTCTACGGATTTCCCGGTTTCTTCATGGTTCGCGTTTTGCATTCTTATACCTCCCTGCGTGTTTCGGCACGCATACCAATCTATGGATTGAAAAGGACTTTTCTTTCAGACTTTTATCCCTTCTGCCCGTTTGCGGTCTGCGTTTCGCGTGTGGTTCCTCCGTATGCATAGGCGACAGGAAGGCAGACAAGAGGGGGCTTGATCGGCATATTTTCCTGAAGGAGAAGCTCCACGCACATTTTGGCAATTTCGGAAACGGGCTGTACGATGGTAGAGCAGACATAGTCTTTTTCCCCGAAGTAGCGGATTCCATCAAAGCCGATGACCTGAACGTCCTCCGGCACGCGCTGCCCCAATCTGCGCAGTATCTTTATGATAGAATAAGCGAGTCCGTCGGTTACGCAGAAAATCCCATCAAACGTTAGGTTCCCATTATCTATATGTTCCTTAAGATAAGCTTCGAATTCATCAAAGGAGTCCCCGTCATTCAGAATTTTCATCTCATATTGAAGACCGCGCGCAAGACAGCCGTTTTCAAAGCCGGCCTTGCGCTTGTTCGGCTCGTTGTTCAGAGAGGAGCCAATCCGCAGAAAGGCAACGTTGCGACAACCAAACTCCGCGAGCTTTTCGGCGGCAAGCTGTCCGCCCGCAAAGTTGTCGCTGGCCACGCACGGGATTTTCGGTCCCATGGAGCGGTCTATGGCGACATAGGGGGTATTCTCTTCTATGATAAGATTGGGATTGTAGGTCAGCCCGATAATCCCGTCCACCTTGTTTTGCTGTGCCATTGTGACATATTCCTGCTCCTGTGCGGAATCGGAGTCGGTGCAGCATAGCAGCATCCGGTATTTCCTTCTCAGGAGAGCGAGATTAATGTGGTAGGCAAGCGAGGCGAAAAAAGGCATTTGGGTATTGGGAATCAACAGAGCCACGGTGTAGGTTTTGCTGGCCTTTAACCCCTGCGCATAGCTGTTGACCTGATAATTGAGCTTTTTGATGGCGTCCTCCACGCGCTGTCTGTAGGAATCGCCCACGGGCAGGCCGTTTACGACCTTGGAAACCGTGCCGAGGGCAACGCCCGCTTCCCGTGCGACATCCTTCATTGTTGGAGCAGAGCTTTCTTTTTTCATATAAAAATCATGCCTTTCTTGATATTCTGCTGTTTGTGAACGGGTTTCATGGAAAAATGAAACCATAATAATCAAATATAAATCATCAAAGGAAAAGAATGGACATATTTTATAAAAAACACTGTGATCAAGCACTCTTTTTCGTTATTATACTGCAAGAAAACGGAAAAGTAAAGTAGGCGGAAAGGGGAATATATGAAACGTTACATAAAAAGAAAG
>CAMWYL010000137.1 GCA_947178465.1 uncultured Lachnospiraceae bacterium
TAATACCTCTTTCCTGCTCCTGCTCCATCCAGTCCATGGTCGCAGTACCTTCATGGGTATCACCAATCTTATAGTTCACACCGGTATAGTATAAGATACGCTCTGTAAGAGTTGTCTTACCCGCATCGATATGAGCCATAATACCAATATTTCTGGTCCTCTCTAAAGGATATTCTCTTTCAGCCAAGGTTTTTCCTCCTTACATAATTAAAACGATACCACTTACGCTTCCGGATTTGGAAACGCAAGTGTGCAAAAGCTGAAGATTTCGCATCCACATATATCTTTGTATATTAGAAACGATAATGTGCGAAAGCTTTGTTTGCCTCTGCCATTTTATGCATATCTTCTTTTCTCTTTACTGCAGCGCCCGTGTTATTCGATGCATCAAGAATTTCATTGGCAAGTCTTTCTTCCATGGTCTTCTCGCCTCTCTTACGGGAGAAAAATACTAACCAGCGAAGCCCTAACGCCTGACGCCGATCCGGCTTTACCTCAAGGGGTACCTGATAGGTAGCACCGCCAATACGCCTTGCCTTACATTCAAGCATCGGCATAATGTTATTCATTGCCGCCTCAAATACATCTAAAGCAGGCTTTTCTGCTTTCTCTTCAACTCTGGCAAATGCTCCGTATACAATCTTCTGGGCAACACCCTTCTTACCGTCCAACATAATGTTGTTAATAAGCTTGGTAACCACCTTATTATTGTAAATCGGATCTGCCAGTACATCTCTTTTTTGAATATGTCCTTTACGTGGCACGGTTCTTCCCTCCTTAACAATTATAGTGATTTTCACTATTCGATTAAATCAACGGTACTCACATTATAAAACTTGTGTTCGCGCGGTTTTCTATTTTAATACGGTATTAAATCAGAATCCCAACACTAATTAGTTTTTTGTGGTACAAGGCAGACTATTGTTATTTACCCGCCTTCGGTCTCTTAGCTCCATACTTAGAGCGAGCCTGCTTTCTGTTTGCAACTCCCGCGGTATCAAGCGTACCTCTGATAATATGGTATCTCGTACCGGGTAAGTCCTTAACACGGCCGCCTCTGATAAGAACAACACTATGCTCCTGTAAATTGTGACCCTCGCCCGGAATGTAGCTTGTTACTTCCATTCCGTTTGAAAGACGAACTCTGGCAATCTTTCTAAGAGCTGAATTCGGCTTCTTAGGTGTTGCAGTCTTAACTGCTGTACAAACGCCTCTCTTCTGGGGAGCGGATGTGTCCGTCGCTTTCTTCTTTAAAGAGTTGTATCCTCTCTGAAGTGCCGGAGCAGTAGACTTCTTAATCGTTTCCTGACGTCCTTTTCTTACTAATTGGTTAAATGTTGGCATTCCTTTTCACCTCCTGTAATCTTAACTAAAATGCCAAAACACGGCACAAAACACATGCGCTTCACACGCATGCTTTATTATTATACTTTCACATAATAATATTGTCAATTGTTTTTTCATTTTTTTCCAAAACCTTTTCACATACTAATTCCCATAATTTTGTATATCGCAAAACAGCGCAGCGTGATAGAAACATTTCTCTTTTTACCGATTGGCAGAAGCGCTTTACATGGTGTTGTAAAGTAAACCGGAGCTACGGACGTTATTCACGCCACATAGCCCCGTCACTTGTGTTGCTAAATCCATTTTTTCAAATCATCGCTGCTGCATTTTCCAACGAAACATTCCACATTATTGAAGCACTCAGGTACCAATGCAAAAGCTGTTATTCTAAGATGTCCCTCCACAATAACAAAATGTTCCAAATCTGATGTTAATAAGATCGGTCTTGAAAATTTTCCGCAGCTTTTTATAAATTCGGCAGCTTTAACAAAACCCGCATTGCTCTGATTGTAAATTTCAATTCCGTCTCGAATCGTCTGTGCAGCGATCAAAGGCGAATGTGTTCCTTTTGATAATTCATTCCAGTAACTATAATCGATGTATCTGATGTTGATTAAATCACGGCTCACGAAATTGCATAAACTCCAATGAATTTCGTTCGGAAAATTCTCAAATAATTCGCGATTTAATCCGTATCCCCGAAATTCTCCGAGCAGCTTTTTTCTTGCAGCATTTTCATCCGTGTCATTCAAGTCTGCAGATGATATTATGCTCTCGTCCAACGAAAGCTCTTTCATAATCTCTTTGATGCGTTCCGAAAATCTCTCGGACCGGTATTCTGCCCTTAAATATTCTGAAATCATTTCGTCCTCAGAGCTTGTTCTCAAAATGTTCATGTCATCATCCGCCTCCTATTGCAAATCCAAGCCGTCGAGATGGCTTTTTAAGCGATTTTCCATTTCTTTATCACCAACGCTTATAAAAAAGAGCAGAGAATCCAAAGCGGAATAGATATGGAACGCACTTTCAAAAGAATCAAATTCAGATTTGCGGTAAGCAGTCCGATAATGCTTCAAAAATGTACTTCTGAACAGTTCACAATCCTCCTCGTTATAATTCAGCTTCATCCAAAATGTCAATCGGGATATATCCGCCATCCAGTTGAACGCAGTCGCATCATCCCAGTCAATCAGCAATATTTCGCCATTATTCTGCACAATTATATTTTTCTTTGACAAATCTCCATGACAAAGAACAGACGGTAAATCTTCAAAATCACGCATGGTACCCAAAAACTTTTCCTTCATTTTTCTTAATTGTGCTTCTGAAATCGTTTCTTTTAATCCGTCATCTAACCTGTCAAATTCGTCCTCAAAGAAAGATGTCATGCTTTCATAACAGGCAATACCGCTGCCTATATATCCATAGTTTTTGATTTGGATATTGTGAATGGAAGAAACCAGTTCCGCCAATTTGACGTAAAGCTTAATTTCCTGCTCTCTGTCAAGCGCTTGTTTATCAGCCGCTATTCCCTGTACCTTCCGTTCTATCAGATAACCGTTTGGGTATATCTGATCATTTCGACTATATGCGATTAGTTCGGCACAGGGAATGTTATTTTGAATTAAAAGCTGATTTACAAATTGGATTTTACCGTTTTCGGGCCAGTCCGTGCTTCTGTATAATTTTAAAATATAATGCCTGTCTGATACCCTAAAGGAATATACGAAATTATTCGTAACGTTTTCAAATTTTCTTATTTCCTCGGCACAGCAACCAAAATTGCTCTTAATGATTTGATTGACTGCTTCAAGCATTGTATCCTTTTCTATGTTCATATAATCCTCCTCTGTTGGAAGGACTAATAATATATAACCCTCCCAAGCTGTTTCCATGTTTGTTTATTCATTATCATAATTCCTCCTTTCTTCAAAATTTGCATCGCATAATGCTTATATAGCTATATCATTTTTTATCAACTTTGTCAATGTCGTTGCAGTGCTTTTCACATACCCCGAAACATAAGCAAAACAAAGGGTGCTTCCCCAAAATGAAGCACCCTTTGTCATAAAATCAACTTATTTCGACACACATTTACTCAACAGTAACCGGTTCCTCAACCACTGCAGTCTCGGCGGAAGCCTCCGCCTCCTCCTCGTATTCGAAATCCATATCTTCCTCAAAATCCAACGTATCCTCAAGGTTCATATCCGTATCAAGCTTCACATTTCTGTAACGCTTCATACCCGTGCCGGCCGGAATCAGCTTACCGATAATAACGTTCTCCTTCAGACCAACCAACGGGTCAATCTTACCCTTAATCGCCGCCTCCGTAAGAACCTTCGTCGTCTCCTGGAAGGAAGCTGCGGAAAGGAAGGAGTTTGTCGCAAGCGCAGCCTTGGTAATACCAAGAATGATATCCTTCGCCTCTGCGGGCTGTTTGCCCTCTGCAATCAGCTGCTCATTGATATCCTCCAGCTCCAAGCCATCAACAAGGGTTCCCGGAAGGAACTCCGTATCGCCGCTTGTCTCAATACGCTTCTTCTTTAACATCTGACGCACGATAACCTCGATATGCTTATCCGCAATATCAACACCCTGCAAACGATATACACGTTGCACCTCGCGAAGCAGATAATTCTGAACCGCTCCAATCTTCTTGATTTCAAGAAGGTCATGCGGATTTACGCTACCTTCCGTCAGCTCATCACCCGCCTCCAGAACCGCACCGTCCATAATCTTGATACGGGAGCCATACGGAATAAGGTAGGTCTTCTCGTTCACGCCATCGGAAACGATAATCTCACGCTTCTTCTTTGTATCCTTAATCGTGGCTGTACCGCCGAACTCCGCGATAATCGCAAGTCCCTTCGGCTTTCTCGCCTCAAAAAGCTCCTCTACACGCGGAAGACCCTGTGTGATATCGTCACCGGCAACGCCGCCCGTATGGAAGGTTCTCATGGTAAGCTGTGTACCCGGCTCACCGATGGACTGCGCCGCAATAATGCCGACCGCCTCACCGATCTGAACCGGTTCGCCGCTGGACATGTTCGCGCCATAGCACTTCGCGCAAATTCCGACATGTGACTTACAGCAGAGGATATTTCGGATCTTCACCTTCTCAATAGGCTCACCCTTCTCGTCCACGCCCTTGCTGAGGATCTTCGCCGCACGGCTCGGTGTAATCATATGGTTCTTCTTCACCAGGACATTGCCATCCCTGTCCACAATATCCTCGCAGGAATATCTTCCCGTAATTCTGTCCTTCAGACTCTCGATCATTTCCTTGCCGTCCATGAAGGCGCTTACCTCCATACCGGGAATAACGTCCTTGCCCTCACAGCAGTCAACCTCACGGATAATCAGTTCCTGACAGACATCGACCATTCGGCGGGTCAGATAACCGGAGTCCGCTGTACGAAGCGCGGTATCGGAAAGTCCCTTACGCGCACCATGTGCGGACATGAAATACTCCAATACGTCAAGACCCTCACGGAAGTTCGACTTAATCGGAAGCTCAATGGTACGTCCCGTCGTATCCGCCATCAGACCACGCATACCCGCAAGCTGTTTAATCTGCTGGTTGGAACCACGGGCGCCGGAATCCGCCATCATAAAGATGTTGTTGTACTGGTCAAGCCCGTCAAGCAGTGTCTGTGTCAGCTTATCGTCCGTTTCCTTCCAAGTCTCGACAACTGCCTTGTAACGCTCCTCCTCCGTCATCAGACCGCGACGGAAATTCATCGTGATACGGTCAACCGTAGCCTGTGCGTCCGCAAGCATCTGCGGCTTCTCCTCCGGAACGGTCATGTCCGAAATGGAAACCGTCATCGCCGCTCTGGTTGAATACTTATATCCCATGGCTTTAATGCTGTCAAGCACCTCAGCCGTCTTTGTCGCACCATGAATATTGATAACCTTTTCAAGGATCTGCTTCAGTCCCTTCTTGCCGACATGGAAATCAACCTCCGGAAGCAGTCTGTTTTCAGGGTTACTCCTGTCCACAAACTCCAAATCCTGCGGAAGGATCTCATTGAATATAAACCGGCCCAGAGTAGACTCCACAATTCCGCTGATTGTCTCGCCGTCAGGCATTGTCTTCGTCACGCGCACCTTGATTCTGGAATGCAGCGTACATGCCCCGTTCTCATAGGCAAGAATCGCCTCGTTTACATTTCTGAAATATTTCCCTTCGCCAATCGCACCGGGGCGCTCCTGTGTCAGATAATAAATACCGAGCACCATATCCTGTGAAGGCACGGCAACCGGTCCGCCGTCAGAGGGCTTCAAAAGGTTATTCGGGGACAGCAGCAAAAATCTGCACTCCGCCTGCGCTTCTACCGACAAAGGCAGATGTACCGCCATCTGGTCGCCGTCAAAGTCTGCATTGAACGCCGTACAAACAAGCGGATGAAGCTTAATTGCCTTACCCTCTACCAGAATCGGCTCAAATGCCTGAATACCGAGCCTGTGCAATGTCGGTGCACGGTTCAGCATAACAGGGTGATCCTTAATGACCTCCTCTAATACATCCCATACGGTATGATCGAGCTTCTCCACGAGCTTCTTCGCATGCTTGATGTTCTGCGAAATCTGTCTCGCGACAAGCTCCTTCATAACAAAGGGTTTAAACAGCTCAATCGCCATCTCCTTCGGCAGTCCGCACTGATAAATCTTTAACTCAGGGCCGACAACGATAACCGAACGCCCGGAATAGTCAACACGCTTGCCAAGCAAATTCTGACGGAAACGGCCTGATTTTCCCTTTAACATATCGGACAGCGACTTCAAGGCTCTGTTTCCCGGTCCTGTTACGGGACGTCCGCGTCTGCCGTTATCAATCAGGGCGTCCACCGCCTCCTGCAGCATACGCTTCTCGTTGCGCACGATGATATCCGGCGCGCCAAGCTCCAAAAGCCTCTTCAAACGGTTATTTCTGTTAATAATCCTTCTGTACAGATCATTCAAATCCGATGTGGCAAATCTGCCGCCGTCCAACTGAACCATCGGGCGCAAATCAGGCGGCAATACAGGGATGGTATCCATAATCATCCACTCCGGCTTATTTCCGGAAGCTCTGAAGGACTCTACCACCTCCAACCGCTTTACGATTTTCGCGCGCTTCTGTCCCTTGGTGTTTTCATTCTTAAGCTCCGCATTCAGCTCCTCGCACTCCTTCTCAAGGTCAATTGCCTGCAAAAGCTCCTTAATCGCCTCCGCACCCATTCCCACACGGAATCGGCTGCCCCACTTCTCTCTGTTGTCCTGATATTCCTTCTCGGACAGAACCTGCTTGTATTCCAAATCCGTATCCATCGGATCAAGCACAATATAGGAAGCAAAGTACAGCACCTTCTCAAGTACCCGCGGCGTCAGATCCAAGATAAGACCCATACGACTCGGAATACCCTTGAAATACCAGATATGCGACACCGGCGCCGCAAGCTCAATATGTCCCATACGCTCTCTGCGGACGCTCGACTTGGTAACCTCAACACCGCAGCGGTCGCAGATAACGCCCTTATATCTAATCTTCTTATATTTACCGCAATGGCACTCCCAATCCTTGCTGGGTCCGAAAATCTTCTCACAGTACAGACCGTCGCGCTCAGGCTTCAGGGTTCTGTAATTGATGGTTTCCGGCTTTGTTACCTCACCCTTTGACCACTCCCTGATACGATCGGGAGATGCAAGACCGATCTTAATGGCGTCAAAGGTAATGGACTGGCATGATTCATTTCTATTCTCAGACATTCTGGCACTCCTTCCAAAACAAATTGTCTCTTTTCTTACTCTTCAAAATCATCATCAAAGCTATCGTCTTCGTCAAAGTCATCATCCGAATAATCAAAATCATCCTCCACAGCAGCATCTATCAAATCTCCGCTCGCCGAATCGAATTCCTTTTGCTGATAACCTTCAAGATTTTCTCTGTTGTCGTACCGATTATCGCCCTCCATCTCAACGCGGAAATCGCTGTCGCTATAGTCAACCGACTCCATAATCTCAACTTCGTTACGATCCTCGTCATATACCTTCACATCCAAGCCGAGTGACTGCAGCTCCTTCAACAATACCTTAAAGGACTCGGGAATGCCCGGCTCCGGAATGTTCTCGCCCTTGATAATCGCCTCATATGTCTTGACACGGCCAACCACGTCATCCGACTTCACGGTCAGAATTTCCTGCAATGTATGAGATGCACCGTAGGCCTCAAGCGCCCAAACCTCCATCTCGCCGAAACGCTGTCCGCCGAACTGTGCCTTACCACCGAGCGGCTGCTGCGTAACCATGCCGTACGGTCCTGTGGAACGCGCATGGATCTTGTCGTCTACCAAGTGGTGCAGCTTCAGATAATGCATGTGTCCGATTGTGACAGGACTGTCAAAATACTCTCCCGTCCGACCGTCTCTGAGCCTTACCTTACCGTCTCTTGAAATCGGCACACCCTTCCAAACCTTTCTGTGCTCTCTGTTTTCTGATAAGTATTCCATTACCTCCGGCAGGAGCTCTTCCTTATGCCTTGCCTCAAACTCCTCCCACTCAAGGTTTACATAATCATTGGCTAAATCCAGCGTATCCATGATATCCGCCTCGTTTGCACCATCAAATACCGGCGTCGCAACATTAAAGCCCAATGCCTTCGCCGCGAGTGAAAGGTGAATCTCAAGCACCTGTCCGATATTCATACGGGAAGGCACACCCAACGGATTCAATACGATATCCAGCGGACGTCCATTTGGCAAAAACGGCATATCCTC